>DASSKX010000293.1:0-4913 GCA_035689925.1 Acidobacteriaceae bacterium | reverse complement strand
GAAGACGAACGCAAATCCCGCAAAGGCACCGCCGTCCTCCCCGCCGATCCCGCCGTCAAGGGCATGGGCCGCCAAATCGCCGTCTTCACCACGCGCATCGACACCATTTACGGCGCCACCAGCCTGCAGCTCGCCCCCGAGCACCCCGTCGTCAAAGACATGTGTGCCGTCGATCCGGAACTCGAGCACTCCGTCAACGAACTCCTCGACCAGCAGCGCAAAGCCCGCGAAGCCGGCGACGTCGGCGCAATCGAAAAGCACGGCGTCTACACCGGCCACTACGCCATCAATCCCTTCAACGGCGAGCGCCTGCCCGTCTGGGTCGGCAACTACATTCTGCTCGACTACGGCACTGGCGCCATCATGTCCGTGCCCGCGCACGACGAGCGCGACTTCGAATTCGCGCAGAAATACGGCCTCGGCATTCGCATCGTCATCCTGCCCCGCCGCAACGGAGACGCCGCCGAGAACGGCGAGCCCGAAGCGCTGCTCCCCTACACCGAAGAAGATTCGCTGCTCATCAACTCCGGCGAATTCAGCTCGCTCGGCTGCCAGGAGGCGCAGCACAAGATGGCCGCCTTCGCCGAGCAGCGCGGCTTCGGCAAGGCCACCATCACCTTCCGCCTGAAGGACTGGGGCATCAGCCGCCAGCGCTACTGGGGCACGCCCATCCCGATGCTCTACTGCGACACCTGCGGCATCGTGCCCGTCCCCGACGATCAGCTCCCCGTGCTCCTGCCCGATCAGGTCGAGATCACCCAGCAGGGCGGCTCCCCGCTCGGCCGCGTGCCGGAATTCGTCAACGCCACCTGCCCCAAATGTGGCGGGCACGCGCGTCGCGAAACCGACACCATGGACACCTTCGTCGACTCGTCCTGGTACTTCTACCGCTACACCGACGCCCGCAACAGCACTGCCCCCTTCTCCACCGAGAAGGTCGGCTACTGGTTCCCCATCGACCAGTACATCGGCGGCGTCGAGCACGCCATCCTGCACCTGATCTACTCGCGCTTCTGGACCAAAGTCATGCGCGACCTCGGCCTCATCCGCAACGACGAGCCCGCCGAGCGCCTCTTCACCCAGGGCATGGTCATTAAAAACGGCGCCAAGATGTCCAAGTCGAAGGGCAACGTCGTCTCGCCCGACGACATGATCGCCCGCTACGGCGCCGACGCCACCCGCATGTACGCACTCTTTGCCGCGCCGCCCGACCGCGACCTCGACTGGCAGGAAGACGGCGTCGCCGGGGTCAGCCGCTTCCTCGGCCGCGTCTATCGCTTCGCGATGAAGCACGGCGACCGCGCCCGCAACGCCAACGGCGCCGCAGCCGCTCCCTCCGCCACCACGCAGGCGCTCCTGCGCAAGCTCCACCAGACCATCCGCAAGATCACCGAGGACTTCGCCGGCCGCTGGCACTTCAACACCTGCATCGCCGCCATCATGGAGTTGGTCAACGCCCTCACCGCCGCTGAGCCCCAAATCGCCGCCGGAGAAGTCCCCGACGCCGTCCTCGCCGAGATCCTGCGCAACTTAACCCTGCTGCTCGCGCCCTTCGCGCCCTACCTGGCCTTCGAACTCTGGGAGCACATCGGCCAGACCGACAACCTGCTCCGCGCCCCCTGGCCCAAATACGACGAGGCGCTCGCCAAAGAAGAGCAGATCGAGATCCCCGTGCAGATCAACGGCAAGCTGCGCTCTGTGATTCAGGTCGACGCCAACGCCACCGAAGACGAGATCCGCGACACGGCTCTGGCCAACGACAAGATCGCCGCCGCCATCGCCGGCAAGCAAATCGTCCGCATCATCCTGGTCCCCCGCAAGCTCGTCAACATCGTGGTGAAGTAGCGGCGATATCGTACTGAACGACCCCGGGTGACCCACATCTCCCTCCGTTGGAGATGTGGGATACCACCAACTGCAAGGAACCCGTTGCCGCCTCTCTCCCAATCCGCCGCACCCATCGCGCAGCGACGCGGCACGCAATCCTTCGTCCACATCCTCGCCGCCTGCTGGCACCGCCCCTCGCTCCTCGCCGTCGAACTCCTCTGGCGCTGGCTCTTCGGCATCCCGCTCCTCGCCGTCCTCGCCCACACCGCGCTCCGCCTCTGGACGCAAAACGCCACAGCGATCCGCTCCACCGGCATCTTCGACTTCAACCTCCAGTTCGCGCTCAACGGCGCGCTCTCCATCGCCGAGACGTACCAGATCCTCCGCGACCCCATCCTCCACGTCGCCGCCTGGCTCCTGCCGATCGCCATCCTGGCCTGGTCCATCGCCGCCGGACTCGGCCGCAACGCCGTCCTCCGCCGTTACGCGCCCCATCTCCCCTGGCGTCCCGCCGTCAGCATCGCGCTCCAGTTGCTGCGCATCCTCGCCCTTTGCGCGACCATCGCCCTCTGGTTCGCCTGCCTCCAATGGGCCGCGCACCTCGCGCTCGCCGGAGCCTCCGCCACCGCCGACGCCGGACAAGGCGAGCCCAACCTCGTCCTCTACTGCTCGCTTGTCATCGTCCTCTCGCTCGGCATCTTCGTCCTCTGGGCGCTCCTCAGCTGGATCTTCTCCATCGCCCCGCTGCTCGCCATCCTTGAAACGCGCGGCGTCGCCTCGAGCCTCCGCCGCAGCCTGCGGCTCGGCCCCCTCACCGCCAAGCTGGTCGAAATCAACCTCGTCATGGGCATCGTCAAGATCGCGCTCGTCGTGCTGGCCATGGTCTTCTCCGCCACGCCCCTGCCCTTCGAGTCCGTCGTCAACGGCCTCTCCCTCTACGCCTGGTGGGGAGCCGTCACGCTCCTCTATCTCGTCGCCTCGGACTTCTTCCAGGTCGCCCGCATCGCCGCCTTCGTCGAACTCTGGAAGCTCTACTCCGCCCCACCTCACGACGTGTCATCCTGAGCGGAGCGGCACAGCCGCGTGTCACCCTGAGCGAGCCGAAGGCGAGTCGAACGGGCGAAGGACCTGCATTGCATCTCATCCTGAGCGAAGCGGCACAGCCGCGGAGTCGAAGGACCTGCATTTCGTGTCATCCGGATCGGTACGACGATGCGCACCCTCTTCCAGCAAGCACGATTCGCCACCCTCAGCTTCCTCTGCGTGCTCCTCGGCTTCCTCTTCTTCTGGGCGCTCATGGAGTCCGGCATCCACATCCGCCTCGGCAACACCATGGACAAGGTGGCAAAATTCGCCGCCCTCACCCCCTGCCTCATCGCCATCGTCCTCGCCGCCGCTGGCCTCCGCTGGGACCAGCGCAAGGTGCTCGCCGCCCTCGCCCTCCTCGTCTCCCTCGCCAGCACATTCCTGATTTACGCGCTCGGCGGATGAAAGAATAACCACCGACTGCCGATCTGTGGCGACGTTGTTGCTCGCATGTTCAGTACAAATCTTAGGAGGACCAGTGCCCGGGCTCACGCGCCTTGCCGCCTTGCTGTTCGTGCTCTCCGCTTCCATGGCCAATGCACAGACATCCCGAGAACTCATCTTCCCGGTTGGCTCTGCGCCCTTCGCCTCCAGCCACGCTTCCACCATCGTTCAGCTCAGCAACGGCGATCTCCTCGCCGCCTGGTTCGGCGGCACGGGCGAGGGCGACCCCGACGTCGCGATCTGGACGGCGCGCCGAACCGCCTCCGGCTGGTCCAGCCCCGCTGAAATGGCCCGCGAGCCGCACATCGCCTGCTGGAACCCCGTGCTCTTCCATTCGGCTGACGGCCGCCTGTGGCTCTACTACAAATACGGCCCTGCGCCCTCCACCTGGGTGGCCGCACGCAGATTCAGCCTCGACGAAGGCCGCACCTGGTCCCCGGTCGAGCATCTCCCGGCAGGCTTGCTCGGCCCGATCCGGGCCAAGCCGTTGCTCCTCGCCAACGGCGTCCTCGTCAGCGGTACGTCCGTCGAGGCCTGGCACGCGTGGTCTATCTGGATCGAGCGCAGCACCGACAACGGAGCGACCTGGTCCACCATCGGCCCCATTCCGCTCGCGCCCGGCACCCAGCCTTCCTCCGATGGCACCCACGGACTCATTCAACCCTCCGTCGCGCGCCTCGACACGCATCACCTGCGCCTGTATGCAAGATCCACGCAGGACATCGCCCGCATCTGCGTCTCTGATTCCTTCGACGACGGCCTCCACTGGACGGCTGCGCGCCCGCTGGATGTGCCCAATCCCAACTCCGGCATCGATGCCGTCTCTCTGCGCGACGGCAGGGTCGTCCTGGTCTACAACGACTCCACCACCGCGCGCTCGCCCCTGAACGTCGCCGTCTCCCGCGACGGCGAGCATTTCCGCAACTTCACAACGCTTGAATCCGAGCCCGGCGAGTTCTCCTACCCTGCCGTCATCCAGCAGGCTGATGGAGACCTCGACATCACTTACACCTGGAATCGCAAATCGATCGCCTTCGTCCGCATTCCGCTGCAGGAGATCCCGAAATAATATCGCCGCGTATCCCGCCAGCGCTGGGCGGATGACGCCTTCGTTTCCTGACTTGTGCGATAGAACCGGCACCGCCCCGCATCCACACTGAAGAGCAGTCCATGTTGACCTTCCGAGACCATCTGCGCACCACCGGCACCGCCCTCAAACACTGGGCGATCGCTCAGTTCCAGGACTCTCTCGCCGTCGGCGTGCTGTGGCTCATCGGGCTCTACATTCTGCACGTCCCGCTGGCTCCGCTGTGGGCGCTGATCGCAGCCGTGCTCCAGATCGTGCCGAACTTCGGACCGATTCTCGGCCTAATAGGCCCACTCTTAGCCGCCACCATCAAGTGGACCGACTGGGAGCACCCTCTCCTCGTGCTCGGGCTCTATGCAGTGATTGTCGTGCTCGACGGCCTGGTCCTCCAGCCAACCATCATGCGGAGAACGGTCAAAGTGCCCATCTGGGCGTCGATCCTCGCCCCCATCGTGCTGGGAATCGTCTG
>DASSKX010000292.1:0-3804 GCA_035689925.1 Acidobacteriaceae bacterium | reverse complement strand
GCTCGGCAGCATTTCGCCGAGCTGCGGATCGCGCGAGCAGGCAAAGCGCAGAGCGCGCGCAAACGCCTTGAAGAGCGCCTCTATCTTGTGGTGGTTGGAGCGGCCATACATCGTCTTCACGTGGACATTGGCGCGGGCGCCGCGCGCAAAGCCCTCGAAGAAGTCCTCGACCAGCTCCGATTGCAGATCGCCCACCAGCCGCGTCCGCACCTTCGTCTCCACGTGGTGCGCCGTTCGCCCGCTCAGGTCGACGGCAGCAAGACCCAGCGTCTCGTCCATCGTCATCAGAAAATATCCGGCGCGCAGAATGCCTCGCTTGTCCCCCAGCGCCTTGTCAAAGGCTTCGCCCAGCGCGATGCCCACGTCCTCGACGGTGTGGTGCTGATCGACATCGAGGTCACCCTTGCACTCGAGATCCAGATCGAAAGCCCCGTGCCGCGTAAACAGCTCCAGCATGTGATCGAAGAAGCGAATGCCGGTCGACACGCTGTAGCGGCCCGAGCCCTCGATCGTCAGCTTGAGATGAATTTCCGTCTCGGCGGTCTTGCGGTCGATGGCCGCCGTTCGCGTGCTGTGCGCCGTCATGCGTTGCCTCCGGTTTTCTCTGCGGACCAGCCGATCTCCGCGAGCGCGGACTCCAGCGCGCGAATGCCGAGTTCGGTATGCTCGCGCGTCCCCACGGTGATGCGGACGCAACCGTCGCAGCCTGGATCGTTCGAGCGGTCGCGCACCAGGACATTATGTACGCGCATCGCTTCGACAAAATCCCGGTGCTTCGGGCCGATGTTCACCAGGACGAAGTTGGCTTTGGAGGGCCAGAAGGGCACGCCGAGACGGGTGAGCGCGGATTCGAATTCGGCGCGCGACGCGAGGACCTCCTCGACATACCAGCGCAAATAGCCTTCGTCCTCCAGAGCGGCCCGCAGGCATGCCAGCGCTACCGAGTTGACGCTATAGGGAGAAATGGCCCGTCGCATCCAGTGCATCTGCTCTTCCGCCGCGCAGAGCACGCCCAGCCGCAAGCCTGCCAAGCCATAGGCTTTAGAAAATGTGCGCGCGACGATTACATTTGGCACGCGCCCGATCAGGTCCAGCACCGTTTCGCCGAAGAAGTGGTAGTACGCCTCGTCCACCAGCACCGCCGCCTGCGGCGCCGCTTCGATCACATGGATCAGATCTGCGCGGCGCACCGCCTGGCCCGTCGGGCTGTTCGGATTGGCAATCGCAATCAGCCGCGTCGCCGGCGTGATCGCCCCCAGCAGCTTCTCCAGCGGAAAACGGAAGCCCGCTTCTGCCGGAACCGCGATCACGCGCGCCGCCGTGCCGGAGGCATACACCTCGTACATCGAATAGGTCGGCACCGGCAGCAGGATCTCCGTCCCCGCGTCGAGATACGTCTGGCAGAGCACGTGAATCGCTTCATCGACGCCGTTGGTCAGCAGCACCTGCGCCGGAGCAAGCCCCAGCGGCTCGGCCACACGCTGCTCCAGCGGCTCGCGCTCGGGATACCGCGTCAGATCGCCGCGCGAGATGCGGCCCAGCGCCTCCTGCACGCGCGGCGAGCAGGCATAGGTGTTCTCGTTGAAGTCCAGCCGCACGCCGCTGCGGTCGCCCAGCGGCGGATGGTACTCCTTCATGCGCCGCACGGTGCTCGACGGCTCTGGCCCGACCAGCGACGCCTGAGCCCTGTGCTCCCTGCCCTGTGTCCTATTCATGAACGCCTCGCGCGCGGATGGCCTCCGCGTGTCCCACCAGCCCCTCTGCGTTCGCCAGCCGCACCGCGGCCGGACCAAGCTGCTGCACGCCCGCCTGCGTGTACTCCTGCACCGTGATCAGCTTCACAAAATCGAGAACGCTGAGCCCGCCGCGCACCCGCGCCAGTCCGCTGGTCGGCAGCGTGTGGTTCGGGCCGGAGACGTAATCCCCGAGCGGCTGCGACGACCAGCGGCCGATGAACACCGACCCCGCGTTGCGCACCCATTCCAGATCCGCCGCGCTGTCGACCGTCAGGTGCTCCGGTGCGATGCGGTTCGTCAGCTCGCGCGCCTCATCAACCGAACGCGTGACAATCGTGAGCCCGTTCTTTCCGAGCGCCTCAGTCGCAATCCGATTCCCACGCGCGCGCTGTTTCGTCTCTGCGACGACTGCCTTCGCCAGCTCCGCTTTGGTCGTGATGAAGATCGCCACTGACTGCGGATCGTGCTCGGCCTGCGCTACCAGATCCGCGGCAATGCTGGCCGGATCGCCCGTCTCGCTGGTGACCACAATTTCCGTCGGCCCGGCGAGCATGTCGATGCCGCAGTCGAACGCCACCAGCTTTTTCGCCGCCGTCACCCATGCGTTGCCCGGTCCGACAATCTTATCGACGCGCGCCATGCTCTCGGTCCCGTACGCCAGCGCGGCGATCGCCTGCGCGCCGCCGACACGGTAGAACTCCGTCACGCCCAGCAGCGCCGCGGCGGCCAGCGTCTCCTTCGCCGGCTTTGGCGAAACGACCACGATGCGCTCCACGCCTGCGACCTGCGCCGGAATCGCCGTCATCAGCAGCGTCGACGGCAGCGGATAACGCCCGCTCGGCACATAGCATCCCGCCGATGCGAGCGGAATCACTCGCTGACCGGTCGTGACTCCAGGCGCGGGCTCGAGATCGAAATCACGCGGCCGCTGCTTCGCCGCAAACGCGCGAATGTTCTTCGCCGCCGCCTTGAGCGCCTGCCGCGTCTCCGCCGGAATACCGTCCCACGCGGCTTTCAGCTCCTCCTCCGGAATACGTAACGGCATCTGTGACGGAAGCCCGTCCAGCTTCGCGCGCAAGCGCAGCAGCGCGGCATCGCCGCCGCGGTGAACCGCCTCGACGATGCGCCGCGTCTGCGGAAGGACGCGCTCGAAGCCAGCGTTGCGGCGGTCGGTGAGCGCAGCAATCGCCTGCTGCGCCTCCGCCGCACCGCGCCCTGTGGTCCGCAGCAGCTTCACAGCACCACCTTGTTCAGCGGATATTCGACGATGCCGGTTGCCTTCGCCGCCTTCAGCCGCGGAATCACCTCGCGCACCACGCTCTCCTCGAGAATGGTGTTCACCGCGACCCACTTCGCATCGCTCAGCTCGGAGATGGTCGGCGAATTGAGCGCGGGCAGCACACTCAGCACCGTCTGCAGATTTGCCTTCTCCACGTTGAGCATCAGCCCGACCTGGCCCTGCGCATCGATGGCGCCGCGCAGCATCATCGCCAGGCTGTCGATCTTGTGCTTCTTCCAGCCGTCGGCGTAGGCCGCGCGATTGGCGATCAGATGCGTCTCGCTCTCCATCACGGTGTCGATGATGCGCAGCCGATTCGCGCGGAGGCTGCTGCCCGTCTCCGTCACTTCGACAATGGCGTCGGCCAGCGTCGGCGGCTTCACTTCGGTAGCGCCCCAGCTGAACTCAACCTTCACCGGCACGTTCTTGCTGGCGAAGTAGCGCTTCGTCACCTCGACCAGTTCCGTCGCGATGATTTTGCCGCTCAGGTCCTCAGCCTTCTGCCACGAGGAAGACTCCGGCACCGCCAGCACCCAGCGCACGCGGCGGCGGCTCTGCTTCGCATAGACGAGGCTCGTCACGCTCTGCACATCGAGGCCGCTCTCGACCACCCAGTCGATCCCGGTCAGCCCCGCGTCGAGCACGCCATGATCGACATAGCGCGCCATCTCCTGCGCGCGGATCAGCATGCACTCGATCTCCGCATCGTCGATATTCGGGAAATACGAGCGCCCGTCGGCGTAGATGTTCCACCCCGCGCGCCGGAAGAGCGCAATCGTCGCGTCCTGC
>DASSKX010000291.1:0-2387 GCA_035689925.1 Acidobacteriaceae bacterium | reverse complement strand
AGCTTGCCGATGGCGAGCTTGCCGCCGCCGGGCTCCATGTAGCGAAGCAGGCCGAGGCGGTCGTGCGCGCGGAAGACGTCTTCCTTGCCGACATTGCGATGGAAGTTGAGGCAGTTGAGGCCGAGGCGCTTCGCCTGGGTTACTTCGCGTTCGGCGAGATCGGGCGTGGGCCAGAGGCCGTTGTGTCCCCAGTAGCCCCAGGAGATGGAGGTGAAGATTTTGATGCGGCGGCCGTTGAGGCGGAAGACAGCGTTGGAGCCGAGTCCGTCGGGAGCGAACCAGCGGAAGCCGAAGGGGACGATGCGGAGATCGTGCTGGCTGTTCGCAGCGGGGAGTATGACGCGCAGGCGGTAGAGGGTCGGCGTGTCGAGGTCCCAGAGATGCGCGTCGGGGCAGGCGAGGGTCGCGCGGAAGGTTTGTTGGCCGGAGTCGGACTCGCCCGTGGCGGTGGCGAGGACCTTTCCGGTTGCGGGATCGAGGACTTCGAAGCGCGGCACGGCGGTGGTGTGACCTTCGATCTTCGCGAAGGCATGGATGGTGCGCGGCTCGGGTGTGTTGAGCACCCAGGCGTCGGCGATGCGGCAGGCGTGGGGCGCGATGTGCAGCGTTAGCTCGCGGTCGAGGCCGCCGAATCCGTGGGAGCGGTAGAGGCTGACTTTGCCCCAGCGGATGGTGGTGCCGTCGACCCAGTCGTAGCGGCCGCCGGGGTTGGTGATGCGGATGGCGAGAATGTTGCGGCCGCCGGGGCGGATCGCGGAGGTGAGGTCGCACTCGAAGGGAAGCTCCTCCATGATGGAGTAGCCGACGAGGCGCTCGTTGAGGTAGACCTCGGCGCGCATGCGGGCGCCGCGGATGTGCAGGAAGAGGCGGCGGTCGCGGAGGTCGGCGGGGATCTCGATCGTGCGCCACCACCACGAGACGCCTGTGTACGCGCCGTTCTGCGGAACGGGATCGTCGGCGGCGTAGCGATACTCTTCGGGCGTGTAGGGGCGCGATCCGTAGTTGCCCCAGAAGTGCTGCTCGACGGTGGTGGGCAGCGTGACGGTGGCGAAGTCGGGGCCGCTGTGGCGCGCATAGAGCGCGGGCCAGCCGTCGGTGGGTGGATTCGCGGGCAGGCGCGCGAGGTCGACGTCGTCAGGAAGGAAGAGGTCGTCGTCCTGCCACGCGGCGTGCCGGTCGATCCAGAGGCTCCAGCCATCGTCGGGGATGGCGATGCGGTCTTCGGATACGTGCGGCATTTGCGCGTGCGCGGCGGTGCCGGCGAGAGCGGCGGTGGCGGCGACGGACTTCAGAAATTCGCGGCGATCAATGGTCATGGGCGCTGCGCGGTTGGATTCCAGTTGTCGGAACCGCGGAGAAAATTCTGCGGGAGATATTGTTGCGCTTCGTCGGGCGTGAGCTGATGGCTGTGCGGCTCGCGTGCGGAGGGGTTCGCGCCGGGGCCGGTGGAGTGGAACTCGGCGTAGAAGGCGGTGTCGAGGCGAGTGGTCTCGCCGGGGTGCCACTCGCGCCATCCGGCGGGCTGGATGTGCGAGCCCATCTGGGTGTCGAGGTAGATGACGGTTGCCCAGGGACGCCACGGACGGCCAAGGAAGACGTTGCTCACCCCGGGATAGCCGGTGAGGCGGCAGTGGTCGAAGACGTAGCCGGAGTCTTCGGAGGCGTAGCTCTTGCCCTGCGCGGTGATGAAGCCTTCGGAGTGCGGCGTGCTGCGGATCTCGCAGTTCTCGAAGACGGTTTTGCCGTCGCCGAAGATGAAGTCAACGTTGCCCTCGATATTGCAGTCGGAGAAGTACTGGCGCGCGGGCGTGCAGGAGCGCGCGTCGCCTTCGCCGGTGCAGCGCTTGCTGCCGGTGAAGAGGGTGTCCTGATTGCCGAGCAGGCGCACGTTGTGGAAGAGGGCGCGGTCTCCGGTGACGAGGAGCGCCAGCGCCTGCGAGCCCTGCGGCAGCTGCGGATGCGTGGCGTTGAAGTCGTTCTGGAAGGTGATGTTCTCGGCGCGGAAGTCGTCGCCGGTGACGTTGACGGTGGCGGAGTGCAGCGTGCCGCCTGCGGTTCCGGCGCTGCGGTCGTTCACGACAACGGTCTTGCTCGCGTCCGGGTTGGCGCTGTGCAGCGTGATGTGCGGTTTGGTGATGGTGAGGACTTCGCGGTAGGTGCCGGGCGAGACGGAGATGACCGCGCCGGTCTCGGGGGCGACGTCGATGGCGCGCTGGATGGAGTAGTAGTCGCCGGTGCCGTCGGCGGCGACGTAGAGGGTTGTGTCTTCGGGAGGCACGGTGCCAGCGAGTTCGGGCGCGGTGTCGAGCGGCGGGAAGGGGACGAAGCGCGATTCGCAGGCGAGCGGCGTGCCGGAGTGCGCGTTTGGCGCGGGGATGATCGTAACG
>DASSKX010000290.1:0-7231 GCA_035689925.1 Acidobacteriaceae bacterium | reverse complement strand
ATCGGGCGGTAAAGAGATCGTGAACTGTTTAGTGCTGCGCTCCATAACGCAACACTACTCAGTAATGAAGAGTAATGCAAGTCGCCGTCATCGCAGCCCCACCAGCCCCCTCACCGATGCGATCAGCTTCTGCGGATCGTACCCGACCCCATCCTTAAACACCGTGTCGACCTTCTCCACATCGGCGATGGTCTTCGCCGGATTGCCGTCCACCAGCACCAGGTCCGCGTCTTTGCCCGGAGCGATCGTGCCCACATGCGCCTCCTGGCCCAGCCATTTCGCTCCGTTCTCGGTGGCGATCTGGATGGCCTGCTCCGGCGTGAATCCCGCCTCCACCAACAACTCCAGGTTGCGCTGATCGCCGAAGCCCGGCAGCACTCCGCCGTATCCGGTGGGATCGCAGCCGGCCATGAGCAGGCCGCCCTGCTTCGCGAAGTCGCGCTCGAACTGCATTTCCATCTGCAGCAGCCGGGCGGAGGTCACCTCGGACGGCGCTTCGGCGGCGCGCGTGGCGATACTCGCGCGTGTCGTCACAAAGCTGCCCCACGCCTCCGGCAGCAGGCTCTCGCGGACGCGCATCTCCTGGCTCATCGGCGGGCGGTTCGGCGCGAAGCTCTCGAAGATCGCCAGCGTCGACGTGAGCGCGACGTGGTGCGCGATCAGGTCGCGAATCGTGCCCTGGATCTGCGGGCCTTCCACGTCCATCTTCGCCAGCTCAACCTGCGGCGGATGCTGCCCCGGGCAGACGCCTTCCTTCTTGCCGGAGTAGAACTCGGTGTCCACGACCAGGCCGTGCTCGAGGTTGTCGATGCCGAGCGAAGCGGCCTCTTTGAATCCGACAGCGCAGAGATGGCCCGTCACTTTCAGCCCTTTGGCGTGCGCGGCACCGATCGCCGCCTTCAGTTCCTCCGGCGTGATGTGCATGTACGCCTTAAACGAGGTCACGCCCTCGCCCGCCCAGTAGGTCACGAGGTTCGCCGCGTCATCCGGCCCCGTGAGCGTGTGCAGCTGCGGACCAATCGCCGGCGATCCCTCGAGGTACGGCCCCGTGAGGAAGAGCTTCGGCCCGGGAATGCTGCCGGAGTCGATCATTTGCTTCACGGAAATATCCGTGTACGGCTCGAGACTTCCCGCGGTGCGCGCCGTGGTCACACCTCCGGCGAGGTAGAGGCGCGGGGCGGAGTCGGCCATCTCGCCATAGAGCGGCAGCAACCCAGGCCCGCCGTCGGGCAGCGGATAGAAGAGGTGCTCGTGCATCCCGACGAGGCCAGGGAAAACGGTTTTGCCCTTGCCATCGATCGTCTTCGTATTGGCCGGCATCAGCTGGTCGCGCGGCTGCCCGGCAGAACCGATCATGCTGATCTTGCCGTTCACGATCAGGATGACCTGATCTTCTTTCGCCGGAGCGCCGGTGCCGTCGATCACGCGCACATGGTCAATCAGCACCCCGGGCGCGTCGATCTTCACGAACGGCTCGAGCGCCTTCGGGACCTGCTGGTTGTTCTGCGCGAGACCTGCTCCGCCGCACACCGCACTCAGGATTGCTGCCGCAGCCAATCGCCGCATCCGCTTGTCCTCGATGGTGGAATCTGCGAAATCGAGACTCCACTATCGAGGGCAGGCGCGCGACGCGTCAAGGCGCAGGCGGCGGAGCCGCCGGGTCCGTCGGTGGCGGCACCCATTTCGACCACCCTGGAGCGAGACCTGCGTAGATTTGCTTCGCCCTGGCATATTCGCGCAGCGCGTCGTCGCGACGGCCATTCGCGGCGTAGGCGGCGATGAGCATTTCCTCTCCATAGATCCAGCCGGGATTCAGGGCGACGCTCTGCTGGGCAAGTTGTAAGGCATCCTGCGCCTTGCCCTGGCGGAGCAGTCCCTCTGCCATCACCAGCGCATGGAGCGCAGCCAGCGGCCTCACGTCGAAGGTGCCGTCGTACTCGAGAATCTCGCCCGCGATCACACGCGAAGGCTTCATCGCAATGAACTGCCGGTACGGGCTCAGCGTCTCCGGTCCCCAGAAGCCACCGGCGATCTCCTCCGAGCTGATGAAGACGGGCCCCTGAATCTGCTGCGGGAGCGGCGGCCCGGGAATCGCTGAAAGCATGTCGAAGGTGGTGGGGAGCCGCTTGCACGGAATCTGGAAATGAGCCGTGCTGGCCGGTGCGAAGTATCCGAACCAGCATTCCGTGATGCCGCGGCCGGCAAGGTTCGCGTGGAGCGCTTTCAGGCCGCCGCCCCAGCCCACGTTGGAGTCGGAGAGGACGCGCCAGGTGCCGTTGACCCCGCCAAACGCTTCGTTCGAATACGGCAGGTAATTCGGGAAAGCCCACGCCGATGAAGCTGCGTGCAGCACCAGCAGCGCGACGACCGCCCCGGCCCACGCGCGCGACTGGCGCAGCAGTATCGCGGCCCCGGCGGCTGCCAGCAAAATGAGAAACGGCATCGGTGGCATCGCGTGCCGCAGGCCAATGTTCAGCTTCGAGGTCATCGCTCCGCCGAAGTACGCAATGGCCGGAATCAGCAGGAAGAGAAGTTCGCGGCGATGCTCATGCTTCCACAACGCGCGGGCCAGCGGCGCGATCAGCAGGAGCAGCAGGAAGCCGATCGTCGACTTGATCAGGAACGCCGAGGGGAAGTAGAACCAGCGTCCGTTCGGATAGACCTTGCCGAAGAGGAACATCTCGCGTCCTTCGCGGCTCAGCATGGTGATGTCGGTGAAGCCGTAGAGATACGCTTCCGGCAGAAGATGATGCCGTTCCGCGAAGCCGATGGCGCGCGCTTCCACGGGATAATGCAGCTGGGCCAGATAGGCCGCGCTCGGCGGTGTGATCTGCTGCCCGTTCGGACGGGCGGCGTAGCGGAATCCGTAGACGGCCCACAGGATCGCCACGCCCATCACTCCGGTGACGAGCAGCGCGCCGATCAGCCGTCCCGCCTGGCGCAGGCGCGAGGGACGTTGTTCGCCCGCGGCCGCCGGCAGCACAACCTCCGCCACACACAGCAGCGTCAGCATGGGAAAGAGCAGGACCGCCGAGTGCTTGGTGGCGAGCGCGAGTCCAGCAGCCAGACCGCAAACGGCGAGCCGCAGCCACGACGGCCGCCGCACATAACGGTAGAACGCATAGACCGCAGCGAAGATGAAACACGTGGCGCCGACGTCCGTGCCCAGCAATGGGGTGTGCCCGAGGATCAGCGGATCGAAGACAAACAGCAGCAGCGCAATCAGCGCAGCCGTTTCACCGAACATCTCGCGACCGGCCAGCAGCAACAGCACGCCCAGCGCAAGGCCGAGCAGGGCCACAACGCCGCGCGCCCACCCCAGCAGCGCATCGCCCCCGGGTGCAGCCAGCAACCGCACGCCACCGAGAGCCGAGGCCCCGCGGAAGTAGATGTTCATCGGCGGGGGATAAGCCGGTTTCGCGAGCAGCAGCGGCAGCGCCATCAGCTCTTTCACCAGCGGGGGATGTTCGGGATTCACCCCATAGTCCCTGTGCAGCCAGTAACTGTACCCCGCGTAGAGATGCGCGCCCTCGTCGAAGGTCTGCGACTCGGTTCGGGCGGAGAAGTACAGTTCCAGTGCAAAGAGGAGCAGAAGCACGAGAGCGGCAGGCAGGAAGAAGCGCTGCGACCAGCCGGCTGGAGCACTGGCGCGCGCCATAGCGCGAAGCATGGTGGACGAGGCCATCACTCACCTCACAGATCTTTTGTCCTGAGCAGGGCGGGTGAGCGAACGGATTGCCCGCCGGAATGGAAAGGGGAATGGGCCACTCTACTGCGGTCCCGTTCGAGGTGCAACGATTTTCTTGCGGGTTTGCGCGCACCGTGAAAACGCGGCTGCCCGTACACTCGATCTATCCCGTATGCCGGAACTCCCTGAAGTCGAGACGATCGCCAATGGCGTCAACCGCCGCGTGCGCGGAGAGACCATCCTCTCCGCCTGGTTCTCGTCGTATCCGCAGCCCTTCAAAACGCCGCCCGATGAAATGGCCTCCGCCCTTCCGGGCATGAAGATCGCCGCCGTGCGCCGCGTGGGCAAGCACATCGTCATGGATCTGGAGGGCCGCGCCGGCGAGCGCCGCCAGTGGCTCGTGCACCTCGGCATGACCGGCCAGCTCCTCGTCTCTGCAGCCGAGGTCCCACACCGCCCGCACACCCATGCCGTGCTGGGCCTCGCCTCGGGGCGGGAGCTGCGCTTCGTCGATGCGCGCCGCTTCGGACGCCTCGCCCTCCTCGATGTCCCCTTCACCGGCCCCGGCCAGGAGCCGCTGACCATCTCAAAGGCCGACTTCGCGGCGCTCTTCCGCGGCCGCAAGCTGTCGATCAAAGCCGCGCTGCTGAACCAGTCGCTGCTGCACGGCGTCGGCAACATCTACGCCGATGAGAGTCTCTTCCGGGCGGGCATTCGCCCCACGCGCGTCGCAGGCCGGCTCACGCGCGAGCGGCTGGACCGCCTGCATGGAGCGCTGCGCACCGTCCTGAAAGCGGCGATCCGAGCCGGCGGGTCGTCGGTCTCTGACTACGTGGACGCAGATGGAGTCGCGGGTTTCTTCCAGGTGCAGCACCGGGTTTATATGCGGACGGGCGAGCCGTGTCTGGTGTGTGGAACGCCGATCCGGCGCACCGTCCTGGCGGGGCGCGGCACCCACTACTGTCCCCACTGTCAGAGGTAAACCGGCTTTATGGATTTCCGGAAGCACGAATGGGGGAGTCTACGGGAATCGGAAGAGCCATCCGGCAGTGTTTCGCGTAACCCACTCATTACAATGGATGACGCAAACGGCCCGCCAATTGCACTTTAGAGAGTCGCCAGCGACGTAATCCGACCTCCATACGAGGTCCGCCATTGTAAGAGATTCCGGCCGGCGAGAGCAGAATCCAATCGAGATTCTGACCGCGGCCGGGATACCAAAGTCCCGATTCTTTCACGAGATACGGGCGACTTCAGGGAGGCCAGTGACTGGCCGTCACACGGAAAAAGCCATCCAGCCGGATGGCTTTTCTGTTGCCGCTGTGACTTTGGGTATCGCGTCATCTTGCATCGCTGTGGTTCCACCCCGCATCGAAATACTTGTCATAGTTCGGCTCTCGGGGTACTATAGCTTTTACCCGTCGAGCGGCTGACGCCATGCTGGTATCCGGCGAGGCTCGCCGCCTTCCTCGAGAGTCAGTAGATACAGCCCCGGGTTTCTCCCGCCGTTGCGAGAGCCGTACAGGGACAAGCAACCGGGTGCAAAGGTTGAATCAGGGATCAGTGGGCATCTTCAATCCGTTCCGTTGATCCACGTGTCGTACGGTTACGTTTCTTCGTCTTGCTTCTCTGGGACCGGGTTAGGGTCCGTTGGAATCAGACAAACGCGTTCCATGACGGCACAACACAAACTTTTCGGCCCTCCTGAAGAAGGAATGGGCTGGAGCAGACCGTTTCCTCTGTATCTGAATCCGGAGCGTTGACCGGCACGGCATCCCACAGCCGCGGCCCATTCCGAACCAGGCACGAGTGAACCGGAACGAGAGTACAGAGCCAATCGCACAGGAAGTGCAGCACATGACAACTGAGCAGAACCAGCCTCAGCCGCCGGCCGAGAACGCCGCGCAGGCCCAGGCAGCGAACCAGCCCCAGGCCAACCAGCATGGACAGGGCGGCCACCGCCGCCGCCGTCGCCGCAAGCGCAACAAGGGCGGAAGCGGCGCCCAGAACCAGGCAAACGGCCAGCAGCCGCAGGCGACCGGCAATCCGCCGCAGCAGAACCAGCAGCCGCAGCAGCCGCAGGGGCAGAAGCACAAGCACAAGCAGCAGCCGCCGCAGCAGCCCTCGAGCCAGCAACGGTTCTTCCGCAGCCACGGCAACGGCCAGCAGCAGGGCCAGGGCGGAGGCGGCGGACGCCGCCGCAACAAGCAGCGTCGCGAGCGCGTCTTTGTCGGTCCCATGGACCACAGCTATCGCGCGGTGAACGGCAACGTCGCCGACGCGCCGCCCTCGACCATCGAGTACCGCAACAGCAATGCCAACGGCAACGGGAACGGCAACGGCTATCACGAAGCCGGCTGGGAAGCTCCGCCGCCGCCGATCCGCGAAGATGCGCCGACGCGCATTTATCTCTTCATCGACGACCTGTTCTTCTTCGCGAAGATCAATGAGACCGCGCGCAAGCTCGGCATCAAGGTCGCCTTCGTGAAGAACGAGCCCGAGACGCTGGCGAAGATCCTCGAAGCCCCGGAAGACGAGCGCCCGTCGCTGATCGTCTTCGACCTGAACAACGCCGCGGCCAAGCCGCTGACGCTGATTCCGAAGCTCAAGGCGAAGCTGAAGCGGAGCACGTCGATCATCGGCTTCCTCTCGCACATCCAGGGCGACCTGAAGGCAAAGGCCGTCGAAGCCGGATGCGACACGGTGATGCCGCGCTCAGCCTTCTCGCAGAACCTGCCCAACCTGCTCCGCCGCCACGGCGCCGACGAGGAAGAAGAGATGGAGTTCGCGCAGGCGTAAACAGCGTAGTCGAGGTGGTAACAAACAGCCCCGGTCACAGCCGGGGCTTTTGTTTTGCTCACACGCCGGCGAATTCAGAATTCTTATGACGCGCGGTGGCGTGCGGCTTGCGCCGAAACGTCTTGCCCTTCACGAGCCACGCCACGCCGAACGCCTCCAGCGCGACGAATTCGCAGCAGAAGATCGAGCCCACCGGACCCCAATGCGGGATGGGGCTCATGCGGTGGCAGAAGAAATCAACGACGCCGCACAGCACCATCACCAGCCCGCAGACCAGAAAAATCGCGTTGCGCCGGCGCTTAGCGCGCGTCAGCGGCCGGTTGGCAGCCGTCAGGCGAAAGAGAAAGAGGCACATGACGGCCAGGGTGGCGAAGAAAATTCCGGCGAAGACGTTGTGCAGGTCGCTCATCCGCTGCGCCAGAGCGCCTGCCGGCCACGGCGGCCACGTGGGACAAAAGGCCATCCCCAGTGCGCTGATCGCCGACAGAATCCCGGCCACCTCGTCACGCCTGTCATAACCGCGTGCGCACAAATTGAAGAAGGCAATGGCACACAGGCAGCCGACGTACAGATCGCGCATTGGCGTGTAGTAGTACGCGCTGATGGACAACGGAACTCCGTGCGCGCCGGGGAAACTCAGCGAGTACAACAGCAGGCCAGGCGGAAGACCGACGGCGATCCAACCCACCGCGCGGCGCAGAGCGCGATACGAGAGCACCGCCGGATTCCTGGCGTGCGGAACAC
>DASSKX010000289.1:0-4119 GCA_035689925.1 Acidobacteriaceae bacterium | reverse complement strand
GAAGACGACGTTCAAATCCTCGAGCAGCAGGAGCGCAGCGACTATAACCGCATCATCGATCAGCAGACGCTGTTCATCCGCGAAAACCAAAAGATGGATCCGGAGCAGCGGCGGGTGGAGATTATGAAGCTGCCGGGCTTCGTTCGCCAGCAACGTACCGGGGAAGCAAGGCTGACGAGCCTGCGTGCGGCCGTCAATCGGCTGGCTACGGCGCACCGTGCGCTGGCGGCGGAGGCGCAGGGCCGCAACGCGGACAGTCTCGCGGACAAGCTGGCGGAACTGGCGTCGGCGGGCGTGAACCTCGGCAACTTTTACCAGTCACTCCCTGCGAAGTAACGGAGAGGAGAAGATTCCGTGAGCAGCTCATTGCCACCCGATTTGCCCGTCGCTCCGTCTCTTCCGCTCAGTGAAGAACTCAGAGCGGCCTATGAGAAGCTCTATGACACGATAGAGGCCGCCATCGAAAACACAACGGACCTGGCTGCCCTGGAGGCTCTCAATGCCGTCCTGCCGGAAGTCGATGACATCCTGATCAAGGACCGCATGTACCGGCTTCATGCCAATACTGCCCTGTTCACGGCGCTTCTGCAGCAGATCAACGATACGAACGTGCAGCTGAAGGAGCTACAGGAGCACGTTGCGTCGGTTGCTTCGCGTTTCAGCGACGCAGGCGACGTGATCGACGCAATCATGAGGGTCTTCTCTCTGCTTCCGGGAGTCTAACTCGATCGCCGGTCACGAGTGCGTTAGCCGCGTGATCGAGGCGTTTACGGCATCCTCGAGCGAAGTACCGGGCTCACGGAGTTGCTGGCGCAGCTTCTGCTGAACGATGCGATATTGCCGGAGCGCTTCAGGCCGGTTTCCCGAGATTTCCAGAAGGATGGCCTGCACGTAGTCGTGGGTCAGCGTGCGCAGCAGCGCCTGCGGACCACTGAGATCGGACCCGGGATCCTCGAGCCACAAATACGTTTGCCACGCGTCCTGCGCCGGCAGAGCCGATAACGACTCGACGAGTTCCTTGTGATCCCTGAGGAAGGCGCAGCAAAAACCGAAGATCCGATGCCGCTCACCGCGATCGATGGGCTCACCGTGGGTACGCATGGCATTGGCTATTTTCATCACCTCGCGCCGCGCACCGGGTTGTTCATCGTCGATCAACGCACCCAGCTGCAGGCCTCGCACCAGGGGCAGAGCCTTGCCCGTGGCGACCGCGCGATTGAAGTGCTGGATTGCCTCGTCGAAGTCCCCGCCGTTTTGCAGCATCCAGTTGCCGAGCATGCCATTCGCATACACGTTGTTTGGATCGGTCGCCAGGGCCGCGCGAAGATTCTGTTCCGCAGCGGGGCCGAATTCCCGCGCTGCGATGTGTTGATTGAGCCAGTGCGCCCAACCCAGATGCGCCTGCACATCCGCGGTACGCGTTCCCTTTGTGCGCGTCAGACCCGATTCCAGAACCGACATCATCTCGTCCAGCTGGCGGCCCGCGGGCTCGGTAGCGCTTTGGCCTTCCGGTACGGCGATGTGGTAGTTCTCCGCCCACAGCATGGCCGTGTTGAGCTGGCCGTCCAGAGCAGCATGGTCGAGCGGATCCGATCGGAGCAGTGCGGCATAGCTGTCGAGCGATGCCTGGTAATCACCCTGGGTCGCCTGCGTCCCTGCCAGGGCCAGTTGCGCCGCGCGCTGCTGGTGCTGGCGATGGTGGGTGATGAGCCAGGTGAGGCCGCCGCCGATGGTTGCGCAGAGCCCGACCGCCGCGGTGATCCGGCCGATCCAACTCGTCACGACGGACCAGGCCTTGTCAGAACGTGTCTCCGGCGTCTCATCGGCCATGGCGAAGCCTCCAATCCGGACCAGACGGTTGCGGCGACCTGCGCGGCGAACGATCGCGGTGGAAGTCGACTAGAGAAGGCGAGAGAGCCAGCCGCCGGGCTGCTGCGGTGAGGGCGCTCCCTCCTCGTCCAGAAAGTACAGCAGGCCGCTCACTGCATTCAGAGGCAGCGTCTCCCGGTTCATGAGAATCTCGATCAGCGTCGTCGTGTAGGGATAGAACAATCGATCCTTGTCCGCTGCCAGACTCGTGATGTCGAGCAGCACATCGCCGTTCTTCGGATCAACGGGGATCGGCTTTCCGGAGCTATCGTACGGCTGATATTGCAGCAGCGGTGTGCCGGTCGAGGCGTTCAGCCGGATATAGAGCTTCTGCTGATTCGGCGCTGCGGGCTGCTGGCCTGTGGACGCGTCGGGAGGCAGCACGCTGACCGGCAGGTTCACATGGAAGCAGCGGAAGCTCGGATCGGCGCGATAGGGATGCACGTCGGATTCAAATTCCTGCAGTACTGCGCCCGGCTCGCCGCTGGGATCGCAGCAGAGCGTGACGGAGTAATCCGTGATGGGGTCGCCGTTCTCATCGAGAGCGCGAATGACGAATTGCTGCCAGCCTTTCGTTCCGGGATCTCCGGAGGTGTCCATCTTTTGCAAGGCTCCTGCGCCGAAGGTACGCGCTTTCGTCAGCCATGCATTGAAAGAGTCCTGAGTGCTGACGTTCTCGAGAAAATCGGCGACCAGTTGCGCGAGCGAGACATCGCCGACCTTGGTCGAGCCGGCGTCGGAAAGAATCGTTGCGTGATTGGCGCCGGGAACGCCGATGATCGGCACGTCGAGGCGTCCGTCCGCCCACGCGCTCATGGTCACGGTGTGTTTCGTCGCGGCGGCGGCGCCGATCCTCCTCAGATCCACGGTCACCTTGCGCGTATTCAGGCCTGCTCCGGCCCAGCGCACCGTGCCGTCGGTGCCCGGCTCATCGATGACCTCGCGGATGCCGGTGTACGGCGTGTCTCCGACGAAGACCGCGACGTAAGGCGAGTCATTGCCGCTGGTGTAGAACGGCGGGTCAGCGAGCAGATCGCGATGGGTCAGATCCCAGGTGAAGCTGCTGCCGAGTTCCAGCGCATCGAGGACGCGGTCGCCGGCGTTCAGAAAGTCCGGGCTCAGCAGATCGTGATTGCCCTTGAAGATGGACCCGAGGAGGCTGCGCCCTTTGTGCGCCAACGGCGAGCCGAAGGTTGCGGGCGCGAGGCCGACGAGGTGTTTCAGCCGGCCGCGGCGCGGTCCGTAATTGACGAGCCAGGAGCGCAGCACGAGCATTCCGGTGGAATGCACGATCGCGTCAAACTCCCGCGGCTGGCCATCTTCCCACTTCAACTGATATTCGAGGGCGCGATCCAGAGCCTCGCCGATGTCGGCGACGGTCACTTCGTTGTTCAGGGAAATGTAGGTGCAGACATTGACCATCACCGGCTGTGCGCCCTGGGCGATCAGAGCCTGACGCCAGGCTTCAAAGGATTGACCCTTATCGGAGTAACCGTGGATCAGCACCACGGGACGCGTGAAAGCCATGGGGGAACCTCCACTCGGCGTGCGGAGTTGTGAACAAGTCCCTCCATCATAGTCCGGCTGTCAACAGTTCATGGGCGAAAAGGAATCACGGTAAGTCGCGTCGTCACTTGGTAGATACAGCTCCTCGGCGGGCAAGTCTGGTTGACAGCGCTGACGCTCGAAGGCTGCCAATCAGGGTTGGCCGCAGCAGCGTTTGTACTTCCGGCCGCTGCCGCAGGGGCAAAGGTCGTTCCGGCCTGGTTTTTGCGTTGTGGCCGCGGCGGCGTCGCGCGCGCGGGCCCACTGCATCACGTTGGCCGGCGGCCGCTGCTGCCGGAGTTCCTCGGCCATGAAGCGCATGTAGGGATCGATGTGGGTGAAGAACTTTTTGTAAGCGGCGCAGAGGTAATTCAGCCCGGGCTCGCCGTCAGGAGTTTTCGCAAAGCGGTGCTTGGGGCATTCACCGTTGCAGGCAAACCGCACTTCGCAATCGAGGCAGTACTGCGGGAGCGTATCCCGCTTGGCCGAGCCGAAGCGAACCTGCTGGGGAGAGGATGCGAGTTCCTGGAGCGGTGACTCCATGATGTTGCCGAGCCGATTCTCGGGGTAGACGAAGTGATCGCAGGAGTAGACGTCGCCATTGTGTTCCATGGCCAGCGCCGATCCGCAGGTCGGACGAAAGACGCAGAGACTGGCCTGCATGCCGAGCCACATCTCGAGACTCACGTCGAAGAGCTGTACGTA
>DASSKX010000288.1:0-6733 GCA_035689925.1 Acidobacteriaceae bacterium | reverse complement strand
CAAGGGGAGGGCGGCGGCGGCGAGGGCGGCGATGAACTTCGGCGTGCGGAGGTGCTTCATGCTGGGGGTTCCTGTTCAGTAAGTGTGCGCGGCGGTGCCGGGCGCGGTGAGGGTCTGCGATTCGAGCAGATCGATTTCGGCGATGACGTCGGCAGTCTCGTTTTCGAGGGCGGCGCGTTGCGCGGCGTAATCCTCTTCCGGATACTTGCCCGAGCGGTATTCGAAATTGAGGTCGCGCAGATTGTCATAGAGCGTGTCGCGGCGCTCGCGCAGGTACTCGAGACGTGTCTTCACGTGCTGCGCTTCGGCGTTGTGGTCCGGCCAGAAGACGTAGAGGAAGAGGCCGATCAACAGCAGGGCAGAGGCGATGGTGCTCATATTTCAGTCTCCCTTGGACTGGCCGTCCAGGCGGACGCGGCTTCGCCGCAAAACCATATCAGGGTCATATCTCGGTCTCTCTTCTAATTCTTTCGCGGATCTCGACGGACTGCGTGTCGACGGGAACTTCCGGCATGGGAACGGTGCGCAGGCGCCATTTGCGGACGAGCAGGAATGTTCCGAGGAGCCCGAGGATCAGCAGGGCGGGAGGAACGATCCACGCAACAATGTTGAAGCGCGACAGCCAGGGCGCTGCGAGGACGGTCGGTCCGTATTCGTTCTGAAAAGCGGTGAGGATGACGTTATCGCTGTCCCCACGGCCGATGGCGGCGCGGAGTTCTGCGGTTTCCTGCGACAAGTTGGGGCAGCCCATGTGGTCGCATTCGAGCAGGACCTGGCTGCATCCGCAGGCGCACATCAGCCGGTGGCCAATGTTGTCGAAGCGCGACTGCGTGTCGGCGGCGCCGAGGGTGAAGACGCCGATGACGACCAGCAGCGGAAGGAGCGCGAAACGGGTCAGGCGGCGCATCAGTCTCCGGCCTTTCCGGCGGCGACCACGTCCTGCGGGATCGCTGCCGCGACGCGGCTCTTCTGGGCAGCGAGGGCGGCGCTGAGGTTCGGAACCAGAGCGATGAGCGTGCCGAATACGGTAATGAGGAGGCCAATCCAAATCCACATGACGAGCGGGTTGAGGAAGGCCTTGACGACGGGCTGACCGGTGGCGGGATCGGTGCCGGCGAAGATGACGTAGAGGTCCCACGCCGGCGTGGAGTAGTTCGCAACCATGGTCTGCGGCTGCTGGCTGGCCTGGTAGAAGCGAAGTTCAGGAGCGAGCTTGGTGACCAGCTTGCCGCCGCGGTCGTAAACATTCAGCATCGCGAAGGTGGTGTCGTAGTTCGCGTTCGTATCCTGCGAGAAGTCTTCGCATTCGATGCGATAGGGCCCGAGGAACATGCTCTGCTTGTAGTTCATCGTCATCTGCTTGCTGGTGTTGAACGCCTGACCGGCGAAGCCGATGAAGATGAGCACCACGCCGAAGTGGACGATGTATCCGCCGTAGCGGCGGGTGTTGCGGCGGGTGAGCTGGATGACCGAGGCGAGCAGGTTCTGTCCGGTGTGGCGCTGGATCACGCGCGCGCCACGGAAGAACTCAGCAAAGATCGCGGTGATGACGAAGGCGGCCAGGGCAAAGGTAATCCAGGCATAGAAGGCGCCCTGTTCACCGGTGGTGAAGATGGTCCAGGGATGAACGCCGAGTGGGATGGAGACGATCGCGATTACGAGCGCAGCAATGCCGGGGATGACAAAGTTGCGGCGGATGCTGCGCATCGAGGTGCTGCGCCACGCCAGAAGCGGCCCGATGCCGGTAAGAAAGAGCAGGAAGACGCCGACCGGGACGCCGATGCGGTTATACCAGGGCGCGCTGACGGTGACGCGGTAGCCCTGCACGTATTCGGAGAGGACCGGGAAGAGCGTTCCCCAGAGAATCGTGAAGCAGGCGACCAGCAGGACAAGGTTGTTGAAGGCGAAGCTGGATTCGCGCGAGACGAGGGATTCGAGGTGATGCTCGGCTTTCAGGTGATCGCGTTGGAGGATGAAGGTGAAGGTGCAGATGGCGAGCACGATGACGAGGAACACCCAAAACCAGGTGCCGATGGCTGACTGCGCGAAGGCATGGACGGAACTGACCAGTCCGGAGCGCGTGAGCAGGGTGCCGAGGATCGCGAGCAGGAAGGTGGAGAAAATGAGCCAGGCATTCCAGGATTTCATCATGCCGCGCTTCTCCTGCATCATGACCGAGTGCAGGAAGGCGGTACCGGTGAGCCAGGGCATGAGCGAGGCGTTTTCGACGGGGTCCCATCCCCAGTAGCCGCCCCAGCCGAGGACGTTGTAGGCCCAGTGCATGCCGAGGAAGATGCCGACGGTCAGGAAGAGCCAGGTGACCATGGTCCAGCGACGGGTGATGTGAATCCACTTTTCGCCGGGGTAGCGCATCATCAGCGCGCCGAGGGCAAAGGCGAAGGGCACGGAGAAGCCCACGTAGCCGAGGTAAAGCATCGGCGGGTGAATGACCATCTCCGGATACTGGAGGAGCGGATTGAGGCCATTGCCGTCGGGCGGAACCGCTCCAGTGACCAGCGAGAACGGGGTCGCGGGGAAGTTCACCAGCAGGAAGAAGAAAACCTGGATGCCGGCGAGGATGGTCGAGGCATAGGCGGTCAGCGTCACGTCGACTTTGTGGCGCATCCGCAGGACGAATCCGAAGGCCGTGAGGAGCCAGGCCCAAAGCAGCAGGGAACCTTCCTGCCCGGACCACAGCGCAGCGAACTTGTAGGCCGTGGGGAGGGCGCGGTTGGAGTGCTGCAGGATGTACGCGACGGAGAAGTCGTTGGTGAAGGCCGCCCACACGAGCGCGAACGCGGCGCAGGAGGCGGCGGCAAAGCTGCCGATGCCGGCGCGGCGGGCGGTTTCAGCGAGGCGCTCGGGGGAGATCGCTGCCTGTCCGCCGGTGGCGAGCAGGCGGAGCGAAACGGCTCCGGCGACGAGACAATAGGCGCTGAGAACGAGCGCAACGAGGAGCGAAAAACTGCCAAATGCGGGCATAAGAGCGTCCTTCTGATTGTCGCACCTTTGCAAGCCTGGGGACCGTGGTGCGGCCGGGGAAGACACATTGATCTTGCTGGGTAAGAGGGGGGTGGGGCTGTGACAAATCTCACAGGCCCGGGCCGGAGCGGACGCTGACCTTTCGGCGGTTCTGTAGCGGAGGATCGTGGAACGGAGTGCACCAGTCAGCAGCACTGACAATCTCTGGAATCAGGTGCCTACACGGACAGTTCTGGCGATTTTCCTGCCAACCGCGACCAGGAGCATGAGCGGTGACAAAACCCGCGAATCCGCCGAGGATCAGAACCCTTGAATGCTCGCGGGGCCGCACGGTCCCACTGGTCAGGATTGGACAGAGCCAGGGCGGCCACGCCTGCCCTGAGGAGTAACAGAGCTTTGATCATCGCCGCAGCACAGCATGTGGGAAGAGCGTATTCAAAGCAAAGCACCTTTGTGGCGAGGCGGTTTGCCTGCAAAAGTTCGTGAATCTCCCCTTGACAGCTTAGGAGAAACGGCGCTAGTCTCCCTAATCATCTTAGGAGTGCTCATGGGCGATCAGGCTCAACTGCTTCCCGGAACACTGGATCTCCTGATTCTCAAGGCCGTTTCGCTTGGGCCTCTCCACGGGTATGGCGTGCTGCTGCGGATCGCGCAGATCTCCGGGCAGGCGCTGCTGGTGGAGCAGGGGGCGCTGTATCCGGCGCTGTTTCGACTGGTACGGCAGGGCTTGCTGCAGGCGGAATGGGGCACTTCGGAGAACAATCGGCGGGCGAAGTTCTATCAGTTGACGGCGGCCGGGCGGAAGCGCCTGCAGGACGAAACCGAGGGATGGAATCGACTGACGGCGGCGATCGGATCGGCTTTAGCGGCGCGGCCAGAGGAAGTGTGAGAGGCAGCCGGTAGTCGGTAGCCGAAATTGCGGAGGCGAAGATGCGAATCGCGGTTTGGTTGCGGTCAGCGGGCACGAAATTCCTCCGCCGCGATGCGCTCGCGGAGGAGCTTGAGGAAGAATTGCGGGAGCACATCGCCCTTCGCGCTAACGATCTCCAGGGCCAGGGTCTCAGCCGCGCCGAAGCCGAGCGGCAGGCAAAAATTGAGTTCGGCGGAGTGGAGAAATTCCGCGCGCAGAGCCATGAAGCTCTGGGCGGAAGCTGGATCGAGTTGCTGCTGGCGGATATTCGCTACTCGCAGCGTGTGCTGCGCAAGTCGCCGGGATTCGTCGTGGCCGCCGTGGTGACGCTGGCCATGGCGATCGGGGCGAACGCCGTTGTCTTCAGCGTGATGAATGCCTTCGTGCTGCGGCCGCTGAGTGTTCCGGACGCGAAGAGCCTGTATGAACTACAGCACGGAAACGAGGCCAGCTCCTACGAATCCTGGCCGAACTATATCGACCTGCGCGACCGGAACCACACCTTTGATAGCGTGATCGCCTGGAATATCACGTCGGTCGGATACGACGAGGGCGGAAATCCCACGCGCGAGTGGATCACCGAAGCCAGTGGCAACTACTTTGACGGTCTGCACCTGAAGCCTTATCTCGGGCGGTTTTTCCATGAGTCGGACGAGCATGGACCGAACAGTGCGCCGTATATCGTGCTGAGCTACGATTTCTGGCACGCGCATTTTCACGACAATCGGAACGTCATCGGCCGGGTTGTCCAGATGGATCGGCACCCGTTTACGGTGATTGGGGTGGCGCCTCCCGATTTCCGGGGACATTACTGTTTTTCGATCCGGATATCTATGTACCGATCGTGAATCATCCGCAGCTCGGGCTCGACGACATGAATGTGCGTGACCGGCGGTGGATCTTCATGATCATGGGCCACCTGAAGAACGGGGTGAAGCCCGCGCAAGCCGTTGCAGATCTGAATTCGATCGGCAAGGAGCTGGGAAGAACCTATCCCCGCCATGTAGGCAACATGAGCTTTTCGCTGGCAAGCCCGAGACTGTACGGAGATTACCTCGGCAAACCGGTCAAGGCGTTCTTCGGCGGACTGATGATGCTCGCTGGACTCATTCTTCTGGCGGCGTGCGTGAACCTCGGCAGCCTCTTCTCGGCGCGCGCAACGGATCGCGCACGGGAGATCGCTCTCCGTCTGGCGCTCGGGTCGAACCGCCGACGCATCCTGCGTGGGTTGTTTACCGAGGCGCTGCTACTCGCTCTGCTCGGCGGCACCGTCGGTTTGGCGGGCGCCGTGGCGCTGCTTCGCGCGCTCAGCGCATGGCATCCGATTCCGCGATATCCGATGTACGTGTCGGTGAATCCAGATGCCCGCGTCTATCTCACAGCCGTGTTGCTGACGCTGGCGAGCGGATTCTTCTTTGGCGCGGTTCCGGTGAAGCAGATCCTCGCGGCGAATCCGTACGAGATTGTTAAGGCCGGCTCGGTCGGCAGGAGCAGGGGACGGCTCCCGCTGCGCGATCTCCTGCTCATCGCGCAGATTGCCATCTGCGGCGTGCTGGTGACGGCTTCGTTCGTGGCGGTGCGCGGTCTGGTGCGCTCGCTGCATGGCCGTTACGGTTTTCGCCTGGAAGCGATCCTGCTGGTGGATACCGATCTGAGCATGGCGGGTTATCAGCCGGAGCACATCCCGGCAATGCAGAAACAAATGCTGGGCAAGCTCGCCAGTCTTCCGGGCGTGGAATCCGTTGCGATGGCCGATAATGTGCCGATCGGCGAGGGGACGAGCGACATGGCCGTGTATTCGGATACCGCCAGCGATCTGAAGCCGGCAAACGCAGCGGGACACCCCTTCGTCTACAACATCTCTCCCGGTTACTTTCATGCCGCGGGTACAGCCCTGCTGGCAGGGAGGGACTTCACTCTGCACGATGATCAGAATGCGCCGCGTGTGGCCGTCGTCAATCCGGAGTTCGCGCGGATTCTCTTCGGGCCGGGGAGCAGTGTCATTGGTCGATATTTCAAGCTGCGCGATGGATCGCGGGTACACGTCGTCGGTCTGGCGGAGGAGGGAAAGTACAGCAGCCTGACGGAGAATCCGGCACCGGCGATCTTCCTGCCCATCCTGCAATCGCCCTCTTCGGCGACATGGCTGCTGGTGCATTCCAACAACGACCCGGCGGCTCTCGCCGCGGCAGTACGCAAGAGTCTGGGCGAACTGGATCCCGGGCTGCCGCTTTATATCCAGACACGTATCGAAGAGATGGACGCGATGCTGTTCGGCCCGCGCATGGCAACGCTGGCGCTCGGCATTATGGGACTGATGGGAGCGATGCTGTCCATCACAGGCATCTTCGGCATAGCTGCGTATTCGGTGAGCCGCCGGTTGCGGGAGCTGGGGATTCGCATGGCGCTGGGGGCGCAGCGGAAGGAAGTGCTGGAAGCGGCGCTGGGGCGGGCGCTGCGGCTGCTGGCGATCGGGTCGATGGCGGGGCTGGTGCTGGGGATTCTGGCGAGCCGGGTGCTGGCGGCGATTGTCTATCAGGCGACGTCGCGGGATCCGCTGGTGCTGGGAGGCGTCGTGGTCACGATGGCGCTGCTGGGGCTCGTGGCGACGTGGATTCCGGCGCAGCGGGCGCTGGCGATTGATCCGCTGGTGCTGCTGCACGAGGAGTGAATCCGGAGCGGGCCGGGTCAGTACATCCAGCTGCAATCGCTGGTGAAGTCCGTCATCGGCGAACGCTTCCAGGTGCCGCCGTCCTTCTCTACTTCGAAGATGCCACCGCTGCCGCAGTCAGGGCCGCAGGCCTTAATAATGGAGACCAGGGCATGGGTGCCAGCGCGGTC
>DASSKX010000287.1:0-3393 GCA_035689925.1 Acidobacteriaceae bacterium | reverse complement strand
AGGGTGCGCAGCGGATTGGCGAACTGATGGAGCGAAAGAAGGCCGATCATTCTCTCGTGGCATTTGCGCGCCCTTCGCCGACTCTGCCGAACCGCTCGACGCGCGCCAGTCTCGCGCGCACGCTCGATGCCGGCGACCTCCGCATTGCGCGTGCCGGCGAAGCGGGCCTTACCCACAGCGTCGAGTTCCTCCACGAAATCGGCAGCCGCATGGCCGCCGCCGACCCTTTTCACGGCGTACTCGATCGCATCGTCGAATTCGTCTCGACCATCATTCCCTGCGATTCCTGCTTCATCTATTCGCTCGAAGAGAATCGGCTTATTCTGCGCGCCTCGCGCAATCCGCACGCTAATCTCATCGATCAACTGGTGCTCACGCTTGGCCAGGGGATCACCGGATGGGTCGCCGAACACCGTGAGGCGGTCGCCATTCCCTCCGGAGCGCTGCGCGATCCGCGCTTCCAGGCTCTGCGCGATCTTCCGGAGGACCTCTTCGAAGCAATGCTGGCGGTCCCCATTCAAACCGCGGGCAAAATGGTCGGCGTCATCAATCTCCAGCATCGCAAGCCCTACCATCACACCCCCGCACAGGTTCGCCTGCTCACTACGATCGGCTTTCTGGTCGGAGCGGAGATCGAGCGTGCCCGTCTCGACCTCGAAAACACTCAGCTCACCGAAAGGCTCGAGACGCGCCGCATCATCGACCGCGCCAAGGCCATTCTGCAGCGCGACCTTGGCATCGACGAGCAGGAGGCCTATCACGCATTGCAGCGCGAGAGCCGCGATCGCCGCAAGTCTATGCGCGAAATCGCTGACGCTATTCTGCTGAGCGATGACATGCGCCGCCGTGCTGCGCGTCAACCTTCCACTCCCGAAGGATCATGATTTCGGCCGCGCGCTCAATCATTCCTGTGCCTTCGGCACGGAACATTGCCGGCCTCCAGCGCATGCGCTGCCGCCCCCACGAATGCTAAGTTCTCTGCGGGGTCGGGCAGGTTCGCCGGCCTGGCTGGCAAACCGCTGCCCACCACCTGGAAGACAGTCTTTGCCGCAGCGCGCAGACGCGTCGCCGTCACCCGGACATCGCGTCTCACGACGAACCGCAGCGCTGAGTCTACGTTCCCATCGGTCTGGATACTGACGCCATTTCATCGCGCGGACGTCCAGGTTGGGGTAAATGGATTCACTAGCCGTACAATTTCTGTGAAACTCAGGATGTCTTCCATGATCCGCGTTCAGCATCCGGTGACGCAGGCCGGCAAATTGCGCCGCTCCAACGCCGCTCCTGTCGGCGTGCTCACCAAGGTTTTATCCATCTTCGATCTCCTCGACCGCTCCCCTGGCGGCCTGCAACTCCGCAGCATCGCCGAGCAGACCGGTCTGAACAAGAGCACCGCGTATCGTTTTCTGGCGCATCTGGAGCGGGCCGGCTACCTGGTGCGCGATCTCACGGGCGCGTATCTGATCGGTCCCCGCCTGGTACATCTCGGCGCCAACAGCACCTACCAGGCGACCATCTGCAAGCTCAGCCGCCCGGCGATGGAATCTCTGTGGCGTGAGACCGGCGAAACCGTCAACCTCGGTGCGCTCGATGGAGCGGAGGTGCTCTACCTCGATGTCCTCGAAAGCCCGCACCACTTCCGACTTTCCTCGCAAGCGGGCATGCGGCGCGCCATCAACTGCACCGCCCTCGGAAAGGCGATACTCGCCTGGCTGCCGCCGGCCACGCGCGATGAACTTCTCGCGCACATGCGCTTTGAAAAACGTACCCCGCAGAGCATTACGCAGCCGGCCGAGCTTCTGACCGAGCTGGGCCGGATTCAGCGGCGCGGCTACGCTCTGGATAACGAAGAAGTAGAGACCGGGGCCTGCTGCGTGGCCGCCCCCATCTTCGATTCCTCCGGCCTGATCACCGCCAGCATCAGTGTCGCGGGGCCGATCACCCGCATGGGACACAACAGGATCTCCGCCATTTCCTCCGCGGTCACCAAGGCAGCCGCCGAGGTTTCCAGGCTGCTCGGTTATAAGGAGGCCACCGGACGCGCGCGCGCACGACCCAAAGATGGGAATGGCCGCCGCAAGTCCAAACGAGCGTGACCGGGACGCAACCGAAGCATTTTAAATTTGGACTGCGTTTGTGGCTCCGGTTGACTGCTCCCATCCCGTGATGCTGCAAGCGCATTCGAGGCACGATGGAGGCGACTGACGTGGTGAGGTAGGATTTCGCCATGTGCCGCAATATCCGTCCGCTATTCAATTTTGAGCCGCCCGCGACCGAGGAGGAGATTTTCGCTGCTTCGCTGCAATTCGTGCGGAAGATCAGCGGCTTCTCGAAACCGTCGCAGGCCAATCAGGCGGCGTTTGACGCTGCCATCGACGAGATCAGCGAAGCCTGCTCGCGCCTGCTGCACTCCCTGACAACCGGCGCTCCGCCCAAAAATCGTGAGGAGGAAGCGGCCAAAGCCCGGGCGCACAGCGCAGCGCGTTTCGGGCCATGATTCCGCTCTTGCTCCGCCGTGAAGCGCATTTAGCGCGCAGTGATCCGCATCCCCGAAGCATGCGGCACCGCCACCTCTAATCTGCCTCGCTTCAACGCGTCATGGCTTGCTTCACGCGTGATCTGTGCCTCGCGCGCGTCCATGGCCGGCGCCCGCAGCGTCTCAAGTTCCGCCACAGTGTGGGCCGGGCCGAGATCGATCATCAGTTGGAGATCCCGGTCCGCATCCTTGTTCAGGATCACGACAGCCGTCGAGCCATCCGGCAGCTTCGCCGCATACGCCGTCGCATCTACGCCAGTGGCCTGCAGCTGAGTAGTCAGGTCTGCCTTCGCCAGTGTCGCCCCGCACAGCGCGCCCGCAAATTTCAGCCCATACGCCACCGGCTCCAGCGTGTATTCGTCACCGAATGTCGCAATGGGCGTGTAGAACGGGTGCGGGTGGCTCGCGATCTGTTCCGGCGTGGCGCCGCCGTCCTTCAGCAATACATCGCCTGGCAGGAATCCACCCACCGAGTTCGCCACCGACTTGCCCGTGCCACCGTGCAGATTAATACCGGAGTAGTTGTTGCTCGCGAGCAACAGCGAGTAGTCCGCCGACCAGAGCGCGGCTGCAAACACGTCGGAAACGCCGGGCTTGCCACCGCGATAGCAGGTGTTGCCTTCGGTCATCCGCACGCGGACGCCCATCTTGTTCGCAGCGGCCGTTGCGGTATCGGCTGTCTTCTGCACACGCGCCATGGTGGCGGGCTTCAGCAGGTTTGGAATGTTCACTTCGGGATTCGTCGCCGGCCCACCGAAGTAGTAGTGATGGGTCAGGGTTGTCACGTGTGGCGGGTTCTGGATCGAGGGCCACATCTCCGCAATTTGGGTGAGCCATCGCACATCGGACGCCACATC
>DASSKX010000286.1:0-4886 GCA_035689925.1 Acidobacteriaceae bacterium | reverse complement strand
TCGAGCGGCGCGGGACGCCCGTGTTCTATCCGGCGAAGGATGGCGAGCAGGCGCGGGAATGGCCGGGTGGCGTCGAGGATCCGCGGATTGTGGAGGCGGACGACGGCACTTACGTGCTGACCTACACGCAGTGGAACCGCCGGACCTACTCGGTGGGGATCGCGACGTCAACGGATCTGGAGCACTGGACGAAGCACGGGCCGGCATTCCTGGCAGCGAATGGCGGCAAGTACGCGCAGCTGAAGTATAAATCGGCAGGCATCGTGACGGCGTTGCGCGATGGGCGGTTGAAGGCCGTGCGCATTCGGGGGCAGTACTGGATGTACTGGGGCGAAGGCGCGATTCATCTGGCGACTTCGCAGGACCTGGTGCACTGGGTCCCGGTGGAGGACGCGCACGGCGACCCGATCGAGGTGCTGCGCCCGCGACCCGCTCACTTCGACAGCTCCTTTCCTGAGGTAGGACCGCCGCCAGTGCTGACGGCGGCAGGAATTGTGGTGCTCTACAACGGAAAGAATGCGGCGGCGGGTGGCGATCCGACTGTCCCTGCAACCACGTACGCAGCGGGCGAAGCGCTGTTCGCCGCCGATGATCCCGCGCGCCTGCTGGAGCAGACCGACCGTCCGGTGCTGAAGCCTGAGCTGCCGTACGAGAAGACCGGGCAATATGCTGCGGGCACCACGTTTGCGGAGGGGCTGGTCTTCTTCCAGGGCCGGTGGTTCATGTATTACGGATGCGCAGATTCGCTGGTCGCGGTAGCGACGGCTCCGGCTGCGAGCGAACAGGATTGATGAGGAACCAGGTGGTTCGGCCCGGGCTAATAGGGATTCTGTTCTGAAGTGACGAAGGAGGTTGTGTGCACGTCTGCCGCGGTGGGTGGTCTGGGGCTTTAGGTTATCTCGCGTTGCTGATGCTTACGGCTGCTGCGCCGGGATTCGCGCAGGCCGATTCGGCCCCTGTGTTTGTTCCGGGTGCAGTGACGAGCTTCCACTCGCTTGGGAAAGGAATCGAGATCGAAGCGGGACCTGCTCGTGAGCAAATCGTGGCGCTGCGGGATGACGTGATCCGCGTTCGGTTTAGCCGCTCGAAGACACTGCCGGAGGATGCATCATGGGCGGTGCTTGCCGGCGCGCGTGAGAGCGATGTACCGGTGACGCCGGTAGAGAGCGAGTCGGTGGTCGGATTCTCAACGAAGGCTCTGCGCGTTGCGGTGGATCGCAGGACGCTGGAGTTGACGGTGAGCGATACCGCGGGCCATCTGATCCAGCGCGATGCTGCACCGATTGAATTTCACGGAGACTCCTTCCGGATCCGGAAGGCGATGGCGGCCGATGAGCACTTCTTCGGGCTCGGCGATAAGACCGGGCCGCTGGACCGCCGGGAGCAGGCGTTTACGCTCTGGAACACCGATGCCTATCGCTTTCAGGAATCGACGGATCCGCTGTACAAGTCGATTCCGTTTTTCATGACGTTTCGCGCGGGCGTCGCGGCGGGGGTGCTGCTCGACAATACGTGGCGGAGCAGTTTCGATTTCGGCAAGGAATCTCGGGACTACTACTCCTTCGGCGCGGAGAGCGGGCCGGTGGACTACTACGTTCTCTACGGGCCCTCGCCGAAGCAGGTGGTCGAAGCGTACGCGTGGCTGACGGGCAAGCCTCCGCTGCCGCCGCTGTGGACGCTGGGATATCAGCAGTCGCGCTACAGCTATATGACGGAGTCACAGGTGCTCGACGTGGCGGCGCGCCTGCGAGCCGACCACATTCCGGCAGACGCGATTTATCTCGACATCGACTATCAGGATCACAATCGCCCGTTCACCGTCAGTGCCAAGGCATTTCCCGACTTCCGCGGCATGATCGCGAAGCTGAACGCGGAGAACTTCCATGTCGTGGCCATTACTGACCTGCATGTGGCGAAGTATCCGGACCACGGCTATGCGCCATACGACAGCGGAATGGCGCAGGACGAATTTGTGAAGAACCCCGACGGCAGCGTCTATACCGGGGCGGTCTGGCCTGGGCCAAGCGTCTTTCCGGACTTCACGCGGCAGAAGACGCGGGCGTGGTGGGGCAATCTCTATCGCAACTTTTATGGCGTTGGAATCGCAGGGTTCTGGAATGACATGAACGAGCCTTCCATCTTCGACTCGCCGACGAAGACGATGCCGCTCGACGTGGTGCATCGAATCGAGGAGCCCGGGTTCATCACGCGAACGGCTACGCACGCTGAGATCCATAACGTGTACGGGATGGAAAACTCGCGCGGGACGTTTGAGGGGCTGGAGGCGATCAAGCCCGATCAGCGGCCCTTTGTGCTGACGCGTGCAACCTATGCAGGGGGGCAGCGTTACGCCGCGACGTGGACGGGCGACAACAGCAGCACCTGGAATCATCTGCGGATGACGACGCCGATGCTGGAGAACCTCGGCCTGAGCGGCTTTGCGATGGCCGGAGCGGATGTGGGTGCCTATGCCGGTTCGCCTGCGCCTGACCTGCTGACGAAGTGGTTCGAGATTGCCGCGTTCCAGCCGATCGATCGCGACCACACTGAAAAGGGCAGTGCGATGCAGGAACCATGGGTGAACGGACCAGAGCAGGAAGCGATCCGCCGCCGGTTTGTGGAGACGCGCTATCGGCTGATGGCCTATCTATATACGGCGGCCGAGGAAGCAAGCCGCACGGGCGTCCCGATCGTGCGGCCGCTCTTTCTGGAGTTTCCCGATGCGACGCCCGATCGGCATCCGATTGATCTGGACCTTCCCGCGTCCGCGGAATTCCTGTTTGGTCCGGATATTTTGGTTGCCCCTGCTCCATTCTCTGACCTCACCGATACGTATTCGGTCGAGTTTCCGTCGGCGGAGTGGTACGACTTCTGGACTGGCGAGCGAGTGAGCAATCCGGAGAAGCAGGAGCCGGAAGCGGTGAACACAAATCCATCGGCTCGCGTTCCTCTGCTCCTGCCGGTGAAACCCGCGATTGAGAAATTGCCGGTGTACGTGCGGGGCGGGGCGATTGTCCCCGTGCAGCCACTGGTGCAGGACACGAACGAGACGCCCAGAGGGCCGCTAACGCTGCGCATCTATGCGGGCGAGCGTTGTGCGGGCACCGTTTATCTCGATGATGGCAAGACGATGGCGTACCGGCGCGGCGAATTCCTCCGGATGAGTTCCAGCTGCGAAGTGAGCCAGGGCAAACTGCGCGTCCACATCGGAGCGCACGAGGGGAGCTATCCGGCGTGGTGGCACGAAATTCATGTCGAGGTGTACGGCTGGGAGTCCGCTAAGCCTGTTGCTCACCTGCAGGAGCGGGCCCTCGCCGTCACACGCTCTGACCACATGATGTCGTTCACCGTCCCCGACGAAGGTCAGGGGCTGGATGTGGAGCTTCGCTAAATGGGTGGCAAAGGTGCTAATGGGCGCGGTTGAAGCCCTCATAGCTGCATGCGTAGCCTGGCTTTGGTTGCGCCATGCGCAATCAGAAGCATCGCTGCCGTGAATACGAGAGCGCGCAGCACGCCAGGCCATCCTTGATCCCAGTGCCCCAGAAGATAGGCCGTCGCCGTCCATGCGGTCACGAAATAATACAGATCGGGGAGGAGATAGGTAAGCAGCGTATTGGAACCGGCTGGCCGGACCAGCCAGGCCCAGCGCGTCGTCTTTTTCACATCACAAATCCAGTAAAGGACGGTAAACAGCAGAGCACTTGCAGCGATGCTCCACAGCGCCCACGTTGGCGTGGCGCGAATCTTGGAAATCCCGAACGGCCGGAGCAGCCAGCCGGCCACGAAGCAGAGCAGCGCCAGCAATAATCCGAGGCGAATCCTCTGCATGGAACGAGTGGAGCCGCCGTCATCCAGGAAGATCAGCGACGTCACCACGCCGGCCATGACGAGGCTGGGCAAGCATCCGTTGCCGAAAGGCCAGATGTAGATTGGTGGATCGAGACGCAGCCAATGGCCGGCACACGCAACGTTGTACGAGACTAGTACGATGAGCCATATAAGTGGTGCGAGACGCCAGCGGCGTGTCGGAACATACAGTACGCAGACGGCGAAATAGGTGAGACCGATCAGACCGAGAATCTCCGGATAAGAGAAGTTCAGCCAGCGTTCTCCTGCGGGTGTGGATCGGCGGAACACGGAAAAGACAAAGACGAGCAGGGCACCGCCGGTGAGCCGCAGGACCTGGACTGTGCGCGCGTTGATGCCGGAATAGACGTTCCAGAGCAGTATGCCGCCGGCCAGACCCAGAACCGCCCAGAGATAGGGCGAGATCCGCATCCTTACCGCGTCGGCATCGTGGACGTTTGCGAGGATCAGGCCCAAAGCCACGAGCGCCAGCGAGCGAAGCGCGATGTGCAGCCAGAGTGCGCGGAGTGATGGATTGCATCGGAGGCGATGGCGCACGGCAAGGGGCAGCGACATTCCAACAATAAACAGAAACGCCGGAAAAACCATGTCGACATAGGTCATGGCATCGACATTGGCCGGCATGTGGTAAGTCCACTTACTGAGGCCGTGCACGCTGGCCAGGTCGTTGACGAAGATCATGACCGCCATAGTGAGGCCGCGGAAGATGTCCATGGAGACCACACGGGCGGAGGTTGTTTGCCCGGCGATGCCGGTGGACGGAACAACGGTGGCCGTGGAGATCATTCCTGCCCTCGCCAGAGATTCATGATGGCACGAATATCGATTCGTCGTGTACGCCGCTACGGTGCCTTCCAGCGCTCATCGAAACCGCCGGATTCGCAGCGTATGACGTCCAGAGCGATAAAAGCCGGCGATGTAGACGGTTGCCTTTCCGGTTGTCGAGAAGATCAGCTGTCGCATACGCAACAGTGGATTGCCTCTCGGCACGCGCAGCAGATCAGCCATGCGCTGGTCGG
>DASSKX010000285.1:0-3525 GCA_035689925.1 Acidobacteriaceae bacterium | reverse complement strand
CCGAATCCGCCGGTGGCGATGATGGCGATGTCCCGCTCGCCTGCGCCGGCGGCAATGTCGTCCCACAGTTCGCAGATCAGCCGGCCGACGATCTGCGCTCGCCTGCGAATGGCTGCCGAGCCGTCGCCGGTGCGCTCGAAGGTCTGGCGGACGAGCGCCGAATCCTCCTGATAACGGGTACGGAGACGCGTGAGCGTGGCCGGCTCGGAAAGCATGGCAGCAACCTGCATATGAAGTCAGCGTCTCCGCTCGACTGGAGACGGAGTTGAGGCGGCCGCCCGTCGAGTGCTGCCGCGGGAAATCAGAGAGCGGAGGGGCCGCGTTCGTCGTTCCGGATGCGAATGGCGTCGTCGATCTTCGAGATGAAGATTTTGCCGTCGCCAATCTTACCGGTTCGCGCGGAGGAGAGAATGGCTTGTATCGCTTTTTCGGCCATCTCGTCGCGGACCACCATCTCAATCTTAATTTTCGGCAGGAGGTCCACGGTGTACTCCCGGCCCCTGTAAAACTCCGTATGGCCCTTTTGGCGGCCGTGGCCGCGCGCTTCGAGGATGGTCATGCCTTCGATGCCTGCCTCGAGCAGAGCATCCTTCACCGCGTCGAGCTTGGAAGGCTGAATAACGGCTTCAATCTTTTGCATAAGCGTTCAAGTATCCCGGCTAGTCAGAGTATCAGAAGTGATTGAGTACACAGGAGAGCACTTCAGGAACCGAAGTCATACCCCTCCTCGCCGTGCTGGGTGATGTCGAGGCCTTCGATCTCCTGTTCGCGGGTGACACGCAGGCCCACAACGAGGTCGACGAGCTTGAGCAGGACCAGCGTGCCGATGATGGAGAGGGCCCAGGCGATCAGAATTCCAATGAACTGATTGCCGACCTGCCCCCAATTGCCATCGACGGCGCCGGTTCCCTTGCCGGGGCCAAAGATCGGGTTGATAGCGCTGGAAGCAAAGATGCCGGTGAGGATGGCTCCGATGGTGCCGCCGGCGCCGTGGACACCAAAGGCGTCGAGGGAATCGTCGTAGCCAAAGGTCTTTTTCACCACGGTGACCATCAGGTAGCAGAAGACGCCGGCAATGGCTCCGATGACGAGGGCGGACATGGGCTGGACGAAGCCGGAGGCGGGGGTGATGGCGACCAGTCCCGCGACGGCTCCGGAGATAGCGCCGAGAGCGCTGGGCTTGCCGTTACGGATCCACTCGGCGAGGCTCCAGCTCATGGCCGCGGCGGCGGTGGCAAAGTGCGTGTTAACGAACGCGCTGGTGGCGAGGCCATTGGCAGCAACGGCGGAGCCGGCGTTGAATCCGAACCAGCCCACCCAGAGCATGCAGGCGCCGATGAAGCTGAGAACGACGGAGTGCGGCGGAGAGGGTTCGCGCGGGTAACCAACGCGTTTGCCCATGTACAGGGCGCAGACCAGAGCGGAGGTGCCGGATGTGATATGGACAACGGTGCCGCCGGCGAAGTCCAGGCAGGGAAATTTTCCGCCGAGCGCAGCGTTGAGGAGTCCGCCCTTGCCCCAGACCATGTGGGCCATCGGGGAATAGACGACGATGGACCAGAGGGTGAGGAAGAGGCACATCGCACTGAACTTCATGCGTTCGGCGAAGGCTCCACAGATGAGCGCCGGGGTGATGATGGCGAACATCAGCTGGTAAATCATGTAGGTCTGCGCCGGGATGGTGGCCGCATAGTCGGCGTCGGGCGCGAGGCCTACATTGTGCAGGAAGGCGTAGTGAAAGCCGCCGATGAAGCTGTTGCCATGGCTGAACGCCAGGCTGTAGGTGAAGAGAGCCCAGATCACCGTGACGATGCACATCATGGCGAAACTCTGCATCATGGTGGCGAGCACGTTCTTGCGGCGCACGAGGCCGCCATAGAAGAGTGCAAGGCCGGGACCGGTCATGAAGAGGACCAGCGCGGCACTGGTCAGCATCCATGCGTTGTCACCGGCGGAGATGGCAGGAGCGGCGGCGGTTTGAGCGACGGCGTGGGGCGCACAGCACAGGGTGCAAGCTGCCGCGGCGAGATACACGGGCAGGGACAGACGACGGAGACGCATAACACTCCCGGGGAAAGGAAATTCAAACGGCTACGGCAAAGCTGATCCGCAGGCGAGAGCGACGGGGTCGCGCCGGGACGGGGAATGCGGAGTTCTTCCTTGTTACTTAATCATATTTTGGCGGAAGGGGCCACAGGAATTGGAGTGAGTGGGAGCGCGTGCCGGGCGGGAAAGCCCAGAAGCGACACACATTGCGCCGGGTGGCTGCTGAGCAGCGGCGCGGCGGTATCATAAGGACATGAGTGAACCGCTACGCGACCGGCGCTTGTTTGGGACCCTGGAGAGCAGCGCGAAGAACCGAGAGAAGGTGCTGGAGGCCAGTTACGGCTACGAGCAGCCGGAAGGCGTGTTTCTGACGACGGTGGATGCGGCGATCAACTGGATTCGCAAGAACTCCATCTGGCCGATGACGTTCGGGCTGGCGTGCTGTGCGATCGAGATGATGTCGATGGGCGCGTCGCGATTCGATGTGGCGCGATTCGGCGCGGAGGTATTTCGTCCCTCGCCGCGACAATCGGACCTGATGGTGATTGCGGGGCGGGTCTCCTGGAAAATGGCGCCGGTGATTAAGCGGCTGTATGACCAGATGCCGGAGCCAAAGTGGGTCATCTCGATGGGTGCGTGTGCCACGTCGGGCGGCGTCTTCAATAACTATGCTTTGGTGCAGGGCGTAAATCAGGTGATTCCGGTGGATGTCTATGTCCCGGGATGTCCGCCGCGGCCTGAGCAACTGCTGTATGCGATCACGCTGCTGCAGGAAAAGATTCAGCACGAGCAGGGAAGTCTGAAGCGCGTCCTGAACTTGTCGTAGAGCTGGGTCGGTTTCGTATCTGTTACAGTTACATTTAGCGCTGCCGCGCATGTTTGCAGCGGCAGTGCGTGCTCCTCTGTCCCCGAGTGCGGCGTTACCTTTTCGGTACATCAAATCTCCCCAGGAACAAATTGAGGCAACACGTTGAAAAATTGCGGCCTGGGGCCTGGGAAGCTGTGATAATTTCGATAACGCGGAAGTTTTTGGAGAGTAACTCCCTGTGTCGCATGATCCCGGCGAAAGCCTGAGATCGCGAAGCATTTCGACAACAGTTAAAAGTTGTGCGGAGGGATAGACGCATGCATGGAAGTCCAATGAATTTTCTGGGCCGAGTCTTGCTGACAGGATGCGCGCTGGGGCTGAGCGCATCTGTGGCTTTGGGGCAGACCTCGTCCACGGCGCCGGCAAGTTCCAACGCAGCTGCCTCGCAGCCGCCGGCATCTCGTTCCGATGTATTTCTTGGGTTCTCATACCTGGCGCCGCATGGAGCCGTGGAAACCACTTTGCAGGACGGGACCACCCGCAGCGACAGATATTCGGCAATCAACGAAGGCGCCATTGGCAGCTATTCCTATTTCTTCAACCGCTATGTCGGCGGGCAGGTAGAGCTCGCGGTTCATCCGGATGGCAACAACGACAGCGAGGGCAGCGGC
>DASSKX010000284.1:0-4737 GCA_035689925.1 Acidobacteriaceae bacterium | reverse complement strand
TCCATCCGGTTCGCTTCAGGGCCGGCCGGCTTCGGAGCGAAGCGGGATGGGGCCGCATTCTTCGAGAAGAAGAGCCGGACCAGGCCACCGAACAGCAGTTCTTCCAGCAGGAGCCCGCAGGAAACGCTCAGCAGCATGGCTCCGACGACACTCACAATCTCGGCAAACAGTTCCATGGGGATACCTCCTTACTGACCCGCCGGAATGGCGGCGGCAACAGAAGCTTCAGGCGCGGACGGCTCCGCAGTGTTCCGGGCGACCATAGCGGCGGCCGGCGTGACGGCGGTCTCGGGTGTACCGAAGAGGGCCGCGGTTTGCTCATTGCGCTCGCCGAGGATCTCGACCGTATCGCCGGTGCGTACCTGCGCGAAGAGCTGCTCCAGATCGGTCTGCGCCATGCGAATGCATCCGTGCGAAGCGGCGCGGCCGATGGACCGCGGCGCGTTCGTCCCGTGAATACCGAATCCCGCTTTGCTCAGACCCATCCAGCGGTCGCCAACGGGGTTCGCCGGTCCCGGGGGAACGATTTTGCCGTCGTGGTAATAGGTCGGGTTCGTGACCCGCGCCAGGATGGTGAAACTGCCTGTCGGGCTCGGCGTCGAGGCTTTGCCGACGGCTACGGTGTAAACCCGCTTGACCTGGCCATCTTCGACGAGCGCCAGGCGGCGATCCGGCAGGCTTACGACGACCGTGCGGACATGCTCATAGGGCCTCGGTGCGATTTGGGTCTTCCGCACCGGGCTTTTTGTTTGCAGAACCGGCGTGGCCGGCGAGAAAAGCGGAGCCGCTGCCGGCGCGGCAACCACCGGAGCCGTTTTCGGCCCGCTGACCACCGGGGCTTTGACGGCGGCGGGCTGGGGCAGCATGGCGGCCAGAATCGCCGCGGAGAGGAGCAGGAGACCTTCGGAGATTGCTTCGTGCGCTTTCATCGTTCACCTTCCTGTGCCCTGCGCCCGGACCAAGTGCACGAGGTGAACCAAAGCTGTCCTGCTGAAACTACATGGGTTGCGCAACAGCATCCCGGGCTCGAACGTGTGCAGCGAGACACAGCGTGTCAGGCATGACACGAACGCGCACCGCTCTGCGGCAACTCAGTTCCCCTTGCCGCGCGTCTCGATAAAAGCCGCAACGGCACGATTGAGGAGCCAAACGATGCAATTGAAGAAACTGGTGGGACGCAGAGTCGTCGTGCTCGGACCGAAGCTCCTCGATCAGGCGCATCTGGAAACCGTCACGCTGCTCGGCATCGACGACGCCGGCATATGGATCGAGAGCGAAACCGCGGCGAACCGCGTTGCGGACCGCTTCCGTCTGAAGCCGGCCGGCCGCTCCGCCTTCTTCATCCCGTATGCGCAGATCACCACGATCATCGCCAGCAACGACGAAGCGGCGGACAGCTCAGGGGCCGCCGCCGCTTAGTCCTCGACAACCGCGCTTAATGTATTTGCCGCCAAACTGCATTCTTTGCGGCTGGTGAGAGCAGCACGTGACTCATCGGACCACGCGCCGCCGGACCAGTGCCGGAGATCGGCGTGGCCATGAATCCGTGGAGTTGGCCCGAGTTGAAGTCGAACGCGAAGCCGACAATCTGTCCGGCGTCGTTGATCCCGAAGGCGGTCAGCAGATAGAGCGAGGTGCTTGCCGGCAGCACGGCGTTCAGGTCCACAGCTTGTCCATTGTGCCAGAGCACCGCTCGCGGATTGCCGAAGGGCGGCGGAGCATCCAGCGAAGCTCCCACGACGTCTCCCGTGTCGTTGATGGCCAGCCCGGCGCTCATCACGTCACCCGCCAGCGTGCCGAGGTCCTGCATGCCGGTCGCCTGTGTCCAGAGGAACGCATGTCCGGTCTGACTGCCGGTCACCGCAGAGATGCCGGTGATCTGGCCGGCGTCATTGATGGCGAAGGCCACGTTCCCCACACCTGCGACTGCCGGGTTTTCTGTCCCGCCAAGATTCCCCAGGTCGTGCACCGAGCCGTCGCTGTCCCAGAACACCGCATGCGGCCCGGCGCAAAACGGTGGCGGATACGAGTTCGCGCAGGTTCCGGTGGTGCCGACGGCCTGGCCGTGGTTGTTGATCCAGACCGCCGCTCCTACCGTGTCGTTTGCCAGCAATTTCAATGCGCGCGGCTGCGTGGCGCCGGGATCCCAGATCACAGGCTCGAAGTCCAGCACCTGCGGACCTGTGCCATTCGGGGCAACGGTCCCCGGGCAATTCGGATCAACGACTCCCGTTTCCGAAAACCCGACAATCTGGCCGCGCACGTTCACCGGCCCCGCCTCGCCGTTATTGCCTCCGAGCAGAGGGAGTGGCGTCATGCCTGTTCCCACCTGCCAGGTGAAGGGCAGGCAGGTCAGTCCGGTGAAGTAGTCGCAGAAATTCTCGTTCAGCGGATCGACCGTGGATGATTCCGCCACACCGGCAGCCCTGCCGCTGGGCGTAATCCCCAGGGCGTAGCTGTTGATGCCGCCAAGTCCTGGATTGGCAATGTCAAACGGCTGGCCCGCGACCCACAGCGTCGCGTGCTGGCTGCCGTCGGCCACGGTGGAGACTCCGGTGATCACGCCGGTGTTGTTGTTCATTGTCGCCTGGCTGAAACTGCCGCCCGGCAACGTGCCCAGATCCGTAACGGTGTAGCTGGCGGACTGGGGTGCGGCTGATTGGGCCGCCAGAGCCAGCAGGGTAAACGACAGAGCAAAGGCTGTGTGAACTTTCATAGTCATTTCCTTTCCGGGGATTGCAGGGCGCGCTCTGTCGCCCGGCGGGTTGGGTTGGTATGCATCAGAGCCAGAAGCGATTCGAGGCAAAGCAGTGTGCTCCCATCGTTCGCGACCAGGCGATGGAGCGCCCCGGATTCGATTCCGGGTTCGAGCCAGGCCGTCCATGCGGCGGATGACCCCTGAGGAGCGGCGTCCAGATTTCCGACCGCTATGAAGTCCGCGTCGGCGCGGCATTGCGGACACCACACCCGAGTCGAGCCCACCGTCCGCACCACCACGCGGGAGCTGGTTTCAATCGTGATCGTCGTCTTCTTTGCCATGGGGATCGCTTCCGGCTGACGTTCTGGTGGCACCTTGCCGTACGGCCGCCGGAGAAGTCCTTACAAAGCCGATGAAATGTTCTGAAATCGTCGTTTCTGGACCATCCATGGCCCTGCCGGAACGTCTCCGCTGCGTGCTAGAATCCACACTCCATCAGCGAGGTTCAGCGCCGGCATGGCCGTTACGAACGAGCAACGGGCCGCAAGGTTCTACGACTTTGGCGCATTTCGCCTCGATGCTGACCGCGAGATTCTGCTCCGCGACGGCCAGCCTGTTCCGGTAACCCGCAAAACCTTCCAGATCCTGCTCGTCCTCGTGCAGCACCAGAACGAAACCGTCAGCAAAGACGACCTGATGAAAGCCGTCTGGCCCGACACGTTTGTCGAAGAGGGCAATCTCACGCGGCACATTTTCATGCTCCGGAAGGCGCTCGGCGAAAGCCCGCAGGACCACCGCACCATCCTCACCGTCCCGGGCGAAGGCTACCGCCTGGCAGAGAGCGTCCAGGTCATCACCGAGCCGGAGGTCACGGTAGAAACCGCCAGCACGGCAAAAGTTCACGTCGAGGTTCGCGAGACCTCTCACTGGCGTTGGGCCCTCGCTGCCGTGGCTGCCGTCGTCGCCGTGATTGCGATCGGTCTGTACTACCGGACCCGGCCGTCGAAACTACTTGGCACCCACGACACCGTGCTGCTCGGCGACTTCGCCAACTCGACCGGCGACAGCGTCTTCGACGGCGCTCTGCGCCAGGGCCTCGCCGTTCAGTTGCAGCAGTCCCCCTTCCTGAGCCTGATCTCCGACGATGGGATCCAGCAGACGCTCCAGAGGATGAACCGTCCCACCGACACGCGCCTCTCCGGCCAGGTGGCCCGCGACGTCTGCCAGCGCACCGGGGCGGCTGCCCTTCTGGAAGGCTCCATCGCGCCGCTCGGCAGCCAGTATGTACTCAGTCTGCGCGGGACCCGCTGCAGCAACGGGGACATCCTCGACACGGAGCAGGTACAGGCTGCGAAGAAAGAAGACGTGCTCACTGCCCTCAGCGCCATGGCGGTCCGCTTTCGCACGCGCGTCGGCGAATCGCTGGCGCAGGTGCAGGAGCATCACAAGCCTCTGCCTGAGGCGACGACCTCATCCCTCGAAGCGCTCAAGGCCTTCAGCGAAGGTTTCCACCTCGTTTCCACATCGCCGGCGGAAGCGATTACCTTCTTTCAACGCGCCGTCGAACTCGACCCTGGATTTGCCCTGGCCTACGCGATCATGGGCCGCCAGTACGGCGACCTGAACGAGTTTGCGCTCTCGCAGCAGATGGCGACGAAAGCCTACGAGCTTCGCAACCGCGTGGGTGATCCGGAACGATTCTGGATTGAAGCCAACTACAACACGCAGGTGCGCGAAGACATGGAACGCGCGCGCCAGGTCTGCTCCGTGTGGGCGGAGACCTATCCTCGCGATCCGATCCCGCTGGACATGATGGCCGGCATCATCGATCCGGTCTTCGGCCGCTATGATGCAGCCATCGAAGAGGCAAAGCAGGCGGTCGCGCGTGATCCCAGCTTTGGCGTTTCGTATCCGATCCTGACCGCAAGGTATCGCAACGCGGGACGGATCGCGGAGGCCATGCAAACGCTGACGGTAGCGCAGCAGCACGGGATGCGCCCGGAGTTGCTGCTGGAGCGCTACGATCTGGGTTTTCTCCA
>DASSKX010000283.1:0-2701 GCA_035689925.1 Acidobacteriaceae bacterium | reverse complement strand
TGCGCCGGCATGAGCAACGTCGAGTACGGGCTGGTGATGCAGGAGTTCGAGCGGGGGGATTCCGGCGTCCGCAGCTTCGTCAGCGTGCAGTCGGCGCTTGTGATGTATCCGATCTACACGTTTGGCTCGGAGGACCAGAAGAACTACTGGCTTCCGAAGCTGGCGACCGGGGAGAAACTGGGCTGTTTTGGGCTGACGGAGCCGGATTATGGCTCGAATCCAGGCGGGATGCGGACGAGGGCCGAACGGCAGGGCGACGAGTACGTTCTGGATGGCGAGAAGATGTGGATCACGTCCGGCAGCATTGCCGACGTGTCGGTGATCTGGGCCAAGGTGTATGGGGATCCGGAGACAGAAGACGGGCAGGTGCGCGGCTTTCTGGTGGAAAACGATCGGCCGGGATTCAGCGCATGGGACGTGCATGGGAAGTGGTCCCTGCGCGCTTCGGTCACGTCCGGGTTGTCGATGCAGGATGTCCGGGTGCCGGTCACCAATTTGCTGCCGAAGAGCGACGGACTCAAATCGGCTTTGATGTGCCTGAATCAGGCGCGGTATGGCATTGCCTGGGGCGGCGTCGGGGCGGCGATGTCCTGCTATGACACGGCGCTGCAATATTCCCTGGTGAGGAAGCAGTTTCGGGACAAGCCCATCGCCAGCCATCAGCTCATTCAGGAGAAGCTGGCGTGGATGATTACGGAAATCAGCAAGGGCCAGCTACTCGTGCTTCAGGTGGGGCGGCTCAAGGACCAGGGCAAAGCCGGCCATGAACATATTTCGATGGCGAAACGGAATAACATCTGGATGGCGCTGGAATGCGCCCGGATGGCCCGGGATGTGCTGGGTGCGGCAGGGATTACGGATGATTACCCGGTGATGCGGCACATGATGAATCTGGAGTCGGTGAAGACGTACGAAGGCACGCACGACATCCACACGCTGATTTTGGGCCAGCATGTGACGGGTATTGCTGCATACTAGGGGAACCCCCTTTTTCCTTCGCAACCCACAGGAATCGCAGGCGTCTAAATACTGGTGCGTCCTGCGGGTTAGGAGCAGGGGGCGCGTTTTCCCCATGCATCTGCCCAAACTTCAGCGCCTGCCCGAACTGGATGCCCTGCGCGGGCTGTTCCTCGTCTGGATGACGCTGACGCATCTGCCGACCCGTTTCAGCAATCTGGTGAACGAGCCGTTTGGGTTCATCTCGTCGGCTGAAGGGTTCGTGTTTCTGTCGGCGATGCTGATCGGGCGGCTGTACATCCGCAAGATGATGGCGGATCCGGCGGGCGTTCGTGCACACATGTGGAAGCGCTCGCTGAAGCTGTATGCGTACCACATGTTCCTGCTGGCGTTTGCCTTCACCGTGGCGGCCAGCTGGGCGGTGCATGCGCATCGCATCGCGATCACGAATCTGTTGAATTTTTATCTGAATCATCCGGGCACGGCGATTCTGGGCTCGGCGCTGCTGATCTATTGCCCGCCCCTGTTCGACATCCTGCCGATGTACGTGCTGTTCCTGTTCCTGACGCCGCTGCTGCTGCGTGCGGCACTGCGCGTTGGCTGGAAGGTGCTGCTGGCGGCGAGCGCGCTGATCTGGCTGGGGGCGCAGTTCGGGCTGCGCGATCTGGTTCATAACTGGGTGGTGCACGCGACGCATCTGCACATTCCGCTGCAGGAGACCGGCGCGTTCAACATGTTCGCGTGGCAGGCGGTGTGGATTGCGGGGCTGTGGATCGGATCGGGATCGGCGCGCGAGGCGATTCCGCTCGCCAGGGTGCCGCGGTGGGGCGTTGCTCTGAGCGCGGCCGTCTGCGCGTTCTTTATCGCTGTGCGCCACGTGTGGCTCGGTCCTCACATGACGGAGCAGTCGCTGGGCATGCTGCTGGACAAGTGGCAGATCGGGCCGCTGCGCGCGATGAATATTGCTGCGTTCATGGTGGTCTTCTACTGGATGCGTAAGTACGTCCGGATGGTCGTAGCACGCGAGCCGTTCCTCACACTGGGCAAGGCGTCGCTGCAGGTCTTCTGCGCGCATCTATTCTTTGTCTTTGCGGGGCTGGCGCTGTTGTACGGCGAGATGGAGCAGCTGACCGGAGTGACGGCCGTCGTTCTGCTGGCGGTCACGTTTGCTTGTCTGTTCCTGGTTGCGGCTAACGAGGTGCGCAAGAATCGCGCGCGCAAATCCGGGGCGGGAACCGGTGCGCCAGGCGCGCCTGCGCTGCCTCACGCCACGGCCCGTCTTGGGCCGGCCGATCCATTGCGGCAGGAAGCTCCTGAACCTGTGCGCGAGATCGCCTAGTCCATCAACCTAGACAGCCACTGTGAAGCTCTCTTCGGTGCGCGTGACGGCGCGGTAGAGTGTGTCGCGCTCGACGGGAACCCGTCCGGCAGCGGTGATGAGCCGCATCAGCTCTTCGCGGCGCATGCCCTGGGGCGTTGTGGCGCCGGCGTCGTGATAAATCTTCTCCTCGATCACGGTGCCGTCGATATCGTCGGCGCCGAAGCGGAGGGAAATCTGCGCGATCTTCGGGGTCATCATCTGCCAGTACGCCTTGATGTGCGGGAAGTTGTCGAGCAGGAGCCGGCTGACAGCGATCTGGCGGATGTCGGTCAGGCCTGTGGTGCGCGGCAGATGGTCGAGCGGCGTGTTGTCGGGATGGAAGGCGAGCGGTATGAAGGTCTGGAATCCGCCGGTCTCGTCCTG
>DASSKX010000282.1:0-9109 GCA_035689925.1 Acidobacteriaceae bacterium | reverse complement strand
CCGGCCGGTTTGGGGTTCTGCGGATCGTACTGCGCGACTTTGACGTCCTCTGCGAGGCCGATCTTTTTGAAGAGCCAGATCAGGTAGTAGTTGACGTCCATCTCGTACCACTTGAGGCCGTGGCGGGCCGAGACGGGATGCGCGTGGTGGTTGTTGTGCCATCCTTCGCCGCCGGTGATCAGGGCGACCCACCAGCTGTTGCGGGAGTCGTCGCGGGTCTGGAAGCGGCGCGATCCCCACATGTGGGTCGCGGAGTTGACGAGCCAGGTGGCGTGCAGGCCGATGGTCGTGCGCAGGAAGATGCCCCACATCAGCCCGGGGACTCCGGCGACGGCGAAGCAGATGAGGCCGGTGACGACGAGCGAGAGCCAGTGGTACTTGCTGAGCCAGACGTAGAAGCGGTGGCGGGTGAGATCGGGAACGTAGCGGGCGAGCGGAGCGGTCTGCGCGTGCAGCGACTCGCCGGCCATGATCCATCCGGCGTGCGCCCACCAGCCGCCATCGTGCGGGGTGTGCGGGTCGCCTTCGTGATCAGAGAGCTGATGATGGACGCGGTGCAGGGCGACCCAGAAGATCGGTCCGCCTTCGAGCGCGAGCGTGGCGCAGACCGTCATGGCGTATTCCAGCCAGGTCGGGACGCGATAGCCGCGGTGCGTCAGCAGGCGGTGATACGTCATGCCGATGCCGATGTTGTAAGCCAGGAACCAGGTCACGGCGAAGCAGGCCAGGGCCTTCCACGAGAACATGAACAGGGCCGCGATGGCTCCGATGTGGAAGATGGCCATGAAGGTGATGGTGACCCAGCTGATGGTGCCACCCTGCGCTTTGCGGCCGAGTTGCGGCATCGCGGGCTGTAAGGGCACAACTTTCCTGGCGGGTGACGCTGCGGCAGACGTAGGAGCTTCCAGAGGTGTAGTGGCCATGGGGAGTTGAGTCCAGGCTTTCTGAGGAATTGCGGTCGTCGAGATGCGCCGCTTTTTTAACGCTAGCAGGGTGTGGGAAAGAGGGATGTAACACTTTTGTAAGCCACAGGCGTAGGCTGGGCGGTGCGCGGTTCACCGCGCCGTAACTCGCTCCGGAGAAGATCGTTGGCAATGAAACTTTTCGTCGTTCTCTTCGCTGGCATTGCAGGCTTCGCCGCTCTCGGCCAGAGCATTCCTCTTCCCACCAGCAAGCAGATCCTCGAACCGGTGCCCGGCGCGCCGCAGCAGCTGAACAGCCTGCCGATGGCGTGCGCCTGGTCGCCCGACCATCGGTACCTGGCGCTGGTGAATGCCGGGTTTGGGACGGTCGAGTCGAATTACGAGCAGTCGGTGGCGGTGGTGGACACCGAGACCGGCAAACTGACCGACATTCCGCTGGAGATGACCGAGGTTCTGGACCCGCAGACGCTCTACTCGGGGATTGCCTTCTCCGGCGACGGATCGCGGCTGTATCTGAGCTTCGACTCGATCAGCGAACCCAGAGGGGGCAAGCCCGAGGCGACCGGCAACGCGATTGGCGTTTTTCGTTTCGACGGAACTTCGCTGACGAAAGAGCGGCTGATTCCGATCCCGCTGCGGTCGCTGGCGGCCGGAAAGGTGCAGCGCCACGGGACGATGAAGCTGCCGGAGAACGAGGCGATTGCGGCGCCGGCGGGACTGGCTGTCGTGAAGGGCGGGGCGGGCATGCGGGAGCGGCTGCTCGTCGCTAACGAGTATTCCGACGACGTGCTGCTGCTCGATGCGGCGACGGGCAAGCTGCTGCGGCGCTTCGACTTTTCGACGGGACCGGTGGTGCCCAGTGCGTATCCGATTGCCGTGACGGCGAGCGCGGATGGACGCAGGGCATGGGTGGCGCTGTGGAACGGGTCAGCGGTAGCGGAACTCGATCTGCGGAGCGGGCGCGTGGTGCAGAAGCTGGATTTGATGCCGCCGGAGCACAACACGGATCCCAGTTCGCATCCGGTGGCGATGACGCTGAGCCCGAACGGCAAAACGCTCTACGTGGCGCTGGCGAACCGGGATTCGGTGGAGGCGCTGGATGTGGCGGGCACGCCGATCGGCCGGATCGGGTCCTTCGATACGCGCCTGCCGGGGCAGACGCTCTTCGGCGCTATGCCGGACAGCGTGGCCGTCTCAGAGGACGGCAGAACGCTGTACGTGGCGAACTCCGGCTCCGATGCGGTGGCGGTGTTCGATCTACCGCGCAACGCGCCGAGGAATTTGTCGAGCGTCCCGCGGCGGCCGGCGGATGGATTCATCCCGACGGAGTGGTATCCGACGGTGGTGGCGTTTAAGGGCGGCAAGCTGTACGTCGCGACGGGCAAGGGGAAGAGCACCGCGCCGAACGGGCCGCCGCAGCCGAAGGCACCGCATCCGGGGCCGCATGAGACGAAGCGGCTGGACCGGCCGCACACGTATATCGCGACGATGCTGCATGGGTCGCTGGCGACGATTGATGCGGAGCAGGCGCACGGGCAGCTGGCGGAGCTGACGCGGCAGGTGGTCGAGAGCAACATGATGCAAGCCGCGCAGAAGACGATTGCGTTTCAGGGCGGCACGAATCCGATCAAGCACGTGATCTACATCATCAAGGAGAACCGGACCTACGATCAGATCTTCGGCGATCTGGGCGCGGGGGACGGCGACGCGTCGCTCACGATGTATGGCGAGGAGATCACGCCGAATCTGCATGCGCTGGCGCGGCAGTTCGGGGTGCTGGATAACTTCTACGACTCCGGAGAGGTGTCGGGCGACGGACACGTGTGGTCGACGGCGGCGATCACCAGCGACTACACGGAGCGGACGTGGCAGCAGGCGTATCGCGGGCACGAGCGGGTCTATGACTTCGAGGGGCTGACGGAGGGCGGGTATCCGCTGCTCGAAAAGATTCCGGACATCAACGAGCCGGACAGTGGTTATGTGTGGACCGACCTGGCGCGGCATGGGAAGTCGCTCTACCACTTTGGGGAGTACATCTCGACGGTCTTCTGCGATCAGTCGGGGGACGCTCCGGCGTCGGCACTGCCGGGCGTGGGCGGCACGCCGGAGGGGACGCATCTGTGTGCGCATCCCTTCATTCATAAGGGTGAGCCGATTCCGGAGAACTACGGCGGGGGGGCGAGTCCGTATCCCTGGCCGATTCCGATGATCTTCAAGGATGTGGCGACGAAGCCGGAGCTGGAGGGTCACTTCGATCCGCAGTATCCGGATTTCAATCTGAGCTTTCCGGATCAGCTGCGGGTGAATGAGTTCCTCGTGCATTTCAATCAGTGGGTCGCGGATCTGAAGGCGGGGAAGGATTCGATGCCGGAGTTCGTGATGCTGCGGCTGCCGAACGACCACACGGCCGGGACGAAGCCTGGGTCGCCGACGCCGCGGGCGTCGGTGGCGGACAACGACCTGGCGGTGGGGCGGGCGGTGGAGGCGGTGTCGCACAGTCCGTACTGGGACTCGACGGCGTTCTTCATCCTCGAAGACGACGCGCAGGACGGGGCGGACCACGTGGATGCTCACCGGTCGATCAGTTTGGTGATCAGCAAGTACGCTCCCAAACAGGAAAAGCCGGTGGTGGATCACGCCTTCTACACGACGGTGAGCACCGTGCACACCATCCTGACGTTGCTGGGCGTGCCGCCGATGAACAACAACGACGCGTTTGCGCCGCTGATGGCGCCGGAGTTCAGCGGGGCGGGGGATCAGCCGGCGTTCACGGCCGATTACCGGAACCGGGACAACGGGCTGATCTACACGGCGAATACGCCCAAGGCGGTGGGGGCGAAGCAGTCGGCGAAGATGGACTTCAGCCATGAGGATCGGGTGCCGACGCGGGCGCTGAACATCATCCTGTGGAAGGATGCGATGGGGAAGAGGCCGGTGCCGGCGATGCTGCTGAGGGAGCCGGACGGGGACGACTAGGGGGTAAGGGGGAGGGTGCAGGAGCCGACGAGGGGCCGCTACACCACGGTCATTCCGCCATCGACGGTGAGCGCGTGGCCGACCACATAGCTGGCCGCGGGACTGCAGAGCCAGAGCACGGCTGACGCGATCTCTTCGGGCCTTCCCGGGCGGGCGATCGGAATATTCTTCGCCAGCTCCTTGTACGCGTGCTCGTCTCCACTGACGACATCACGGGCGATTTGCGTATCGATCAGGCCGGGGTTGACGGCATTGACTCGAATGCCGTGCCGGATGTATTCGAGAGCCGCGGTGCGCGTGAGTCCGACCACGCCATGCTTCGACGCGATGTACGAGGGGATCCCGGGGTTTCCGGTCAAAGCTCCGACGGACGCGTTGTTCACGATGGCGCCGCTCTGCTGGCGTTGCATCTGCCGCAGTTCGAACTTCATGCAGCTCCACACGCCGCGCAGGTTGATGCCGATGACGCGCTCCCACTCTTCGCGCGTGCTGTCGGCGGTCGGCGCGATGCGGGCCATGACGCCTGCATTGTTAAAGGCGGCGTCGAGGCGGCCGAACTCGGCAACGGTGCGGTCGATCATCTGCTCGACCTGGGCGTCATCACTCACATCGCAGCCGATGGCGAGTGCCCGGTGGCCCTGGGCGGCCAGTTTGCGGGCTTCTGCCTCGGCGATGTCTGCGCGGAAGTCTGCCAGCACGACGGCCGCGCCGGCGGCAGCGAATTCCTGCGCGGTCGCGAGACCCATCCCGGAAGCTGCTCCAGTGACCAGAGCCACTTTGCCGGTGAAATCCAGTGGATTCTTCCTCATGATTCGGCACCTTCCTTCGTTTCGGGCGAGTCACTGCTGACTCAACCCTACTCCTGCACTCTGCTGCTTTCTTTGCTGCGGCTGGAGGGCGCGGCGGACTGCATCCCGGCGTCGGCGAGGCCGGGGTCTACCGAAGACGAGGCTGTGCTCCGAGCGCACATTCAGCTTGCGTGGCGAGGAAAATGACGATTAGTAGGGCCGGTTCGGTTCGTCTGGTGTGACTTTGTGAAAGGACGGGTCGGGTGCGGTGTTGGCGTTCGCCTTCACGCCGAGACCATTGATGTAGTAGTTCGCGTTGGGGCCGGTCCATAGTTGCAGCTTCTCACCGGTGAGGGGATCGGTGGCGTTGGTGAGCCCGGTCATGGTGTCGCACCAGTTGGAGGATTGCTGGAACGAGGCGTTCTGACGTGCTTCGAATCCCTGTACCTGCTGGTTCCACGCCTGGGTGCGGGCGTTGTGGTATTGCTGCATCTGCTGCATGAAGATCTGGAAGTTGCGCTGAATGTTCTGGAGACCGGACTGCTCGATCTGTTTCTGGTAGAGAACCCACTGCGGGTTTTTCTGGAAGCTGTTCAGCATGTGCTGGGCGATGGTCTGGATGACGGGCAGATTGTCCGGCGTGACCAGGGCACTGATGACCGGAGCGACGCTCCAGAAATTCGCCTGGTTCGGCATGCGAGACAGAGTGGTGCGCGCGTAGACGAGCGCGATGCGCGGGCCGTCGGGCGCGGAACAGGTATACGCGGCGGCGGCTTCGCTCTCCTGCGCGGGGCTGTCTTCGTGGAAGGCGCTCGGCAGCGTGGGGCGCCAATCGGCCGGCTGCGCTTTCATGTCGTGGCAGACGCTGCCGAAGCGGGATTTGGCGTAGGCGTCGACGTAGGCCTGCGCCTCCTGGTAGCGCGCGACGATCATCTGAAACTGGCCGGGCTTCTCATAGCGTTGGCCTTCGCGCGGCGTGAACATGCTCGGCAGCACGTAGGAAGGAACATTGGCGTCGTTCAGGCGCAGAAGGATCTTGCTGTCCGGCGAGCGCACGTCAACCATCCAGCGCACGTCGAAGTAGCCGAAGCGATAGCTTCCGCCTTTGACTTCCCAGGACTGCGGCGCTTCGAAGGCGAAGGCATGCTCGGCGAGATCCTCGTAGCGAACCCAGACGGTTTTGTTCTGAGTGGCCGGTTTCGAGCCGGTGGCCGCCTGCGGCGGGGCGGCGTTGCAGCTCGCGCTGACGAACAGGGAAGCGAGGCAAAGCAGAAGGATGCGCGCCATGGTGTCCTCCCGAGGACTGAATTCGGGCCGGATTGTCTGGGGGTGACACAGTATAGCGCCGGTACCGGACCTGCGGCTGCAGCAAATGCAGGCTGACACAGGGAGGGGCAGAGCAGCTAGTCTCCAGGCTCTGCCGCTACACCCTGCTGCTCTCTTTCCCACGGCTGGAGGATGCGGACGGACTGCATGCCGGCGGCGGTGGCGGCGTCGATGCCGAGGTCGGTGTCTTCGAAGACGAGGCAGTGTTCGGGGGCGACGTTTAGCTTGCGGGCGGCGAGCAGGAACGGGTCGGGGGCGGGCTTGCCGCGCTCGTATTCGCCGGCGCAGACCAGCACTTCGAACTTTTCGAGCAGGTGGGTAATTTCGAGCGAGCGGACGACGGACTCACGGGTGCTGCCGGAGACGACGGCAAACGGGATGCGTCCGTGCTGGGCCTTGATCTCGGCCAGAACCTCGGGGACGGCGGTCAGCTTGGGCAGCAGTTCGTAGTAGAGGCCCTCCTTGCGGAGCGCAACTTCTTCGACGGGCATGTTGAGGCCCTGCATCACGTTGAGATCAGCGATGATCTGGCGGATGGGCTTGCCGCCCCACTGGTAGAAGATGTCTTCGGGATAATCGCAGCCCCATTCGGCCAGGGCGGTTTTCCAGGCGATGTAGTGCAGGGGCATGGAATCGACGATGGTGCCGTCGCAGTCGAAGAGATAGGCCCGGAAGTCTCCGGGAGGAAGCTGAAGCTGCATACCAATAGGGTACCAGGGGAGGGCGGAGGCACCTTCGTGTGCTAGGCTTCGGCCAACTGTGGCCAATTTCGAAAAAGCACCGGCAGAGGTTCAGGAGATCCTCTCGAAGCCGATTCAGCAGCTGGGACTGAAATTGGAGGGCTCGCCGATCGAGCGCTTTGTGCAGCAGCTCTATGAGGAGCTGGAGGCCAAAGGGCTGCATCGCTTTCGGCCCCGGTGCTACCTGACGGATGAGTGGGGCTGTCCGAACATGGAGCCGGTGATCGGGATTCCGTTCTACCTGGCAGATCCGAAGCTGCAGCGGCTCGAGTCGGAGATGAACGACATCGAGGACGCGCGGCAGATCATGATGTACATGCGCCACGAGGCGGGCCATGCGTTCAACTACGCGTACGCGCTGTATCGAACGCAGGAGTGGCGCAGTGTCTTTGGGCCGTTTCGGCGGCCGTACCGGGACAACTACAAGCCGGTTCCGTTCTCGCGGCAATTCGTGCGGCACATGGAGGGCTGGTACGCGCAGAAGCATCCGGACGAGGACTTTGCTGAGACCTTTGCGGTGTGGCTAACGCCGCGCTCGAACTGGCGGCAGCGCTACAAGGGCTGGGGCGCGATGAAGAAGCTGCTCTACATGGATCGCATCGGGCGCAAGCTCGGCGATGCGGATCCGGTGGTCGCGCACGGCGACACGGACATCACGGTCGATGAGATGGACGTGACAGTCGGCGAGTTTTATCAGCGCGCGCTCGATCAGCAGCTCATGCCGGGCGAGCTTCCGCTGGATACGGATCTGCGCGACATTTTCAACGTATCGCGACGGCGCAGGAACAATGTTCGGCCCGCGGTGGATCTGCTGCGGGAGCATCGCAAGGTTCTGGTCGACAAGGTGAACTACTGGACGGGCGTGCAGCGTCCGCTGGTGAAGAAGCTGATCGAGACGATCGAAACAAAAGTCCGCGATCTCGGGCTGCGCGCGGACATAAAATGTGAAGCAGAATATCTGACGGAAATCACGGTGTACGCGACCGCGCTGGCGATGAACTACATCACGCGGGGCAAGTTCATTCTGCCCTGAGTGGTATGTGATTCGTTCGGTGCAAGGGAGCTCATGGCAGATCTAAAAATCACGATCCTGCACGACGTCTGGGAAGAGGGCCCGCCGGAACCCGAGCCGGAACCGGCGAAAACTCCTCGCGGCAAGAACGGCAAGCGGCGGAAGAAGAAAGAGAACGCGCTGCGCGACCGCGAGGAGATCTTCGAGGCGCTGACGAAGCTCGGGCATGAGCCTTCGTATCACGTGCTCGACGGGAAGAATCAGTCACTGCTGGCGCTGGCGAGGTGCGGCGCGGACCTCGTCTTCAATCTGACGGAGTCCTACGCCGGCAACGATACGAGCGACAAGAATATTGCCGCGTATCTGGAATTGCTGCACCTGCCGTACACCGGCTGCGGGCCGGAGGGGCTGTATCTGGCGCAGGACAAGTCGATCGCGAAGAAGATCTTCGACTTCCACAAGATCAAGACGCCGGATTTTGCGACGTCGTATAAGGGGCGCACCGATCACTCGCATGACATCAAGTTTCCGCTGATCGTGAAGCCGGTGGCGGAGGACGGGTCCATCGGGATCGACAGCGATTCGGTTGTCGACAGCGTGAAAGAGCTGATGGAGCGGATCCATTACATTCACGAGGAATTCGACAGCCCGGCGCTCATCGAGGAGTACATCGAGGGGCGGGAGATCTATGCGGCGATTCTGGGCAATGACAATGCGGAGGTGCTGCCGCTGATTGAACTCGACCTGTCGAAGCTGCCGAAGGGAACGCCGCGGATCGCGGGACAGGATGTGAAGTTCGATCACGACACCGAGGCGTACAAGGTGACGAAGTCCGCGGCGGTCGAAGACCTCGATGAGGAGACGACGAAGCAACTGCAGGACACGGCGCTGGCGGCGTATCGCGCGCTGAAGCTGCGCGACTACGGACGCATCGATATGCGGGTGAACAAGAAGGGCGAGGTGTACGTCATCGAGGCGAATCCAAATCCGTGGCTGGCAAGCGCCGCGGAATTCACGATGGCGGCGAAGAAGGCGGGCTACTCGTATACAGATATCATCGGCAGGATCGTGGATCTGGCGCGTGCCCGCGCGACGTAGCGGAAACCGCGTCGAGCGATGATGGCAGCCATCCATCGCAGTTGAATTGAGATTGCCAGTTGTGCGAGGAGGCAGCGTGAGGGGGATCCTCTCGTTCCTGCTGGTTTGTATTGTGTCCGTCGCCGCGTCAGGGCAGGAGTCTTCGATTCTGCGCAGCAGCAATCTGCGATCCGGGCCGTCGACGGAGAGCAAAGTTGTTCGATTGCTGCCGGCGGGCAGCGCGGTCACGGTCATCTCGAATTATCC
>DASSKX010000281.1:0-3173 GCA_035689925.1 Acidobacteriaceae bacterium | reverse complement strand
ACGTGATCACCGACGAGCAGCGCTTTCACCATCGATGAAGATGGAATCGCGAAATTCTGGAAGATAAAGGTCAGGACGAAGAGCCCGACGACCAGGACGCCACAGATTGAGGCAAACGCCTCCAGCGGTGTTTCTTCGTGCTTAACTTCTGCCTGCGTTTCCAGAATCTGCTCCGTCGCCATTTCAGTTAACGCACCACCTGGAGAAAGCGGTCCCATCGCGCAAAGCTCACAATTCGGCCCAGAAGATCGCTTTTCTGTCCGAGTCTAACATCCGACGGCGGAGCAACATCCGTTGCGGAGGGCTCGCGCAGCGAGAAGTAGATGAGGAAGGGCCGGCCGACGATATGATCGTGCGTCACAAATCCCCAGTAGCGACTGTCCAGGCTGAAATTGCGGTTGTCACCCATGACGAAGTAATCGCCCGGCGGGATCACCAGATCGGCACCCTGCATGTCGCGACGCATTTCGGCCCACCATTTCGGCCGCACACCGGGGTCGGTGTACATCGGCGTCGGGAAGTTGTCGCGAAAATCGTCTGCGTAGGCAGGCTCGTACGCCACGTACGGCTCGCGAATGCGCTCCCCGTTGACGTAAACCCGGCCATTCTCCAGATGGATGTGATCGCCAGGCAAGCCGATGACACGCTTCACCACATGCTCCGGAGGGTTCGGCGGATAGTGAAATACCACGATGTCCCCGCGGTGAATCTGGCGATACGGCATCAGCCAATTCCAGATGCCCGCTGGCGCGTAGGCAATCTTGTTCACGAGCAGGAAATCGCCCACCAGCAGCGTGTGCTCCATGGACTCGGAGGGAATCCGGAACGGCTGCACGATGAACGTGAGAATAAAGAGCGCGATCACCACTACGGAGAGCAGCGAGCGCGCCATCTCCAGCACACCGGGGTTGCCGCTGTGTGTCCTCCGCGGGGCGGCGACCGCGACCGGCTCGCCGGGTGAGGCGGCCATGGCTGCGGGGCTGCTGACGCTGACCGGCTGTTCGGTGGCGCTCATTGCGCTTCTCCCTGGCTGCCCAGGTCTTGCAAAGCCCGGCGCGCGGCTTCCTGCTCGGCGGCTTTTCTGCTGGCTCCCGATCCCTCGGCCAAAATTCGGCCCCCGCTGCGAACTTCAACATCGAAGTGCTTCTGGTGATCCGGCCCGGTCTCGGCAATCGTGCGGTATACCGGCTGCCCTTCCTTTCGAGCCTGCAACAGCTGCTGCAGCGCCGACTTGAAGTCGCCCAGGCTCTCCCCTGCGACGATCTGCATGCGCAGAGCATCGATGTCCCGTTCGATGACATGAGCCTCAACGAGCTGCCGCACGGCATCGAGCCCGGAGTCGAGATAGACAGCGCCGATCACTGCCTCCAGGGCGTTGGCCAGCAGACTCATCTTGACGCGGCTTCGTCCGCGCTTCTCGCTGCCGCCGACGCGCAGATATCGGCCGAGTTCCAGCCGGGCCGCAACCTCAGCGAGATGCTTGCGGCTGACAAGCGCGCCCCGCAGGCGCGTGAGATCGCCCTCCCGCAGATCGGGAAAGCGCCGGTACAGTGACTCCGCTGCGAGCAGTCCCACGACCGCATCACCGAGGTACTCGAGGCGCTCGTTGTCCCCAGGCTGCACTTCGCCCGATGCGGCCTGCTCATGAGTAAAGGAGCGGTGCGTGAGCGCCTGGACCAGCAGATGTTCGCGGTTGAATTGGACATGCAGCGCCTGTTGCAGATCGTCCGTGGTGCGCGGGGCACCACCGTCGGGCTCGCCGGAGAAGGGGATCCTGCTGGCGCTGCGGGAATGAGGGACGGAGGACTCCATGCGAGCTGCTGCCTGAATCATTATTGCAGAGCGCAGCCCCTGCTCGCTTAGTGCTGCGGGCCTTGCTGGCTGGCCGGAGGCGGGCTTGCCTGCGATGTTGACGAGCCGGATGGCGCAGCCTTGTCCCCGCCGGGCTCTGGCTGCTTGGGAAGCGTGAAGGGCTGCCGGATGCCGTCCTCCGCCGCGCGCTTCGTATCAGGCTGGCCGTCGCGCACCGTGAGCGCGGCTTTGTATTCAGAAACAGCCTGATCGCGCAACGCACGGCACTCGTCAGGCTCGCCGCCCTGCTGACTGCAGGATTGTCCGCGCACATCCAGAATGCGTCCGATGTAAATGTGCGACCAGGCCAGCGTCCGGGGATCCTTTGAGTCATTCAGGGCGTTCTGGAACGCCGACTGCGCATCGTGCGTCTTGCCGTTCAGCAGATCGACTCGGGCAAGGATGAACTGCGCGTGGCCGGGATCGCCGGTGTGCTTCGCGAGCGCCTCCTGCGCGATTGCTCCCGCTCCGGTGACATCTCCCTTCACGAGCTTCAGTTCTGCCAGATCCAGTCCGGTCGGCTGCGGAGCCGTGTGGCTCACCATTTCGTCTTCACCATGCTCGTCGAAGTCAATCTGCTTCGCCCGGTGAATCTCCCCGGCGATATCCATGCCGTACACCATCGGTCCGATGGCCTCGTCCAGGCTCTCCGGGTTTTTCTCAAATCCGATCAGCTGGTTGTAGAAGTACTGCGTCAGCACGTAACCCTGAGCCATCGAGTGATTCACATTTTGCTGGCGGATCGCGGCCATCTTCTCCTGAGCGGCTGCGCGTGCGCGCTGGTACGGCTCCGCAGCGCTGTGGGACAGGCCTGCCGGAATCTTCACGTCCGGCACGCCGGTATCCATGGTGCGCGCTTCGATGGCGCGGATCATGCTCTCGATCACGAGTGCGACAATGTCGCTCTTGAATGTGAACTGCAAGGGCGCATCGCTGACGATTTTGAGCAGCGGCAGCATGCGGTCCATCGAGTCCTGCCGCGCGTAGAGGAGCGGCTCGATCTGATAGTGCAGGTATGCATGCCGCACCAGGTGCATGGCAATCTGCCCGTCTCTGGGAGACGCAACCACGACGTAGTCCTGTCCGTAGACGCGTGCGTTCGTTTCTGCAGGCGAAAGCATCGGCTCGAGAACTACCAGGAAGCGGCGGGCGTGCGAGATCGATGCCGGGACCTTTAGGTAGTAGTTCGTGTTGACGATCATCTGCGAAAGCGGCGTGTGCATCTGATCGACCAGGTTGTCGTAGGCACGGCGGTTCTGCAGCCAGATGACATGCAGATCCGCATCCTCAGCGAACCTGCGCAATAACGGCAGCATCAGCTC
>DASSKX010000280.1:0-2667 GCA_035689925.1 Acidobacteriaceae bacterium | reverse complement strand
CTTCCGCGCCCACCTGAACCACACCTCCGGTCATCGCCGCAGTGAAGCTTTCGAGGTGGACGCCACCAGGCACGGAGAAATCCGCCGCGACCATGGGCCCGTGAAACGATACCAGACCGAGCTGGTCGAGCAGCCAGGTTTGCGTGCTGGTGTGATCGCTGTAGGCGAAGAACGGCTTCGGATTTGTCCGGATGAGCTCCAGATCCAGACGCTCCAGCAGGTAGTTCGATCCGTAACCGCCGCGCGTACACAGGATCGCCGCGACACTCGGATCGGCAAATGCGCTGTGAAGGTCATTCAGCCGCTCCTCGACACTGCCGGCAAAATAGGGCGGACGCTTGCCGTAGGCGTGTTCCGCGACGACAGGATCATAGCCAAGCCCTCGCAGCGCCTCGACGCCCCTCGTAATCCGTTCTGGCTGCGCGCTGGATGCGGGCGAGACGACCATGATGCGAGACCCGGCTGCCACGGCAGGCGGCTTGAGCAGCGCTTCAGCCAAGCAGAACCTCGCCTGCAGCGATCAGCTCCGCCGGACCGGTGAGGATCATCTCCGTCCCGCCCCCCGCCCACTCGACCGTTTGCGATCCGCCCGGAGCATGGACGGTCATGGGCCACTTGCCACCGCAGAAGGCAATCGCCGCAGCCGCGGAGGCGCACGTTCCGGTGCCCGAGGATGTGGTTGGCCCGACGCCGCGCTCAAAAATCCGGATCTCGATCTCGCTGGCGCTGATGAGTCGCACGAACTCCACGTTGGTCTGCTGGGGAAATTGTTCGTGCGCGCAAAGCTCGCGGCCCAGTTCGGTCCATCCACGATTGTGGGCGCGGAAATTCTCGTCGTTGACGACGATCACGAAGTGCGGATTGCCGGTCGAAACCTGGATTCCGAAGACGCGGCTTTTGTCAGCGAGCGTAACCTCTGCTTTGCTGACGGTGGGAATGCCCATGCCCGCAGCGATCAGGTAGTGGCTGCCGCTGGCTTCCACAATCCTGCAGGACCGCGGCCCGGCGTCCGTATCAATGGTGATGAGATCGCCCGGCTGCGCTTGCTCGACGTGTGCCATCCACGCGGCCACGCAGCGCGTTCCGTTGCCGGAGATCTCGGCAATGCTGCCGTCGGCATTGACGAGACGAATACGTCCGGCGAGCGGGCCCGTGCGCTCGAAAAACTCCACGCCATCGGCGCCTATCCCTGTGTGGCGTTCGCAGAGTTTCTTTGCGAGCGCGGTATCGCACGAGCCCTCAACGATCAGAAAATCATTGCCACAGGCATGCGCTTTGGCAAAGTGCATTTACTCGTCCTCCGGATCGCGGAATGCGGCGACGCTGTCTATGTCAGGCGCGGTTTTCAGCTCGGCGAGCAGATGGCTATGGCTCCGCCGGTCGGCAGCGACCGGAAACAAAACGCGAGCCAGTTCTCCGATCGGCGCGCTTTCCACGTTCTTCAGTTGGCGATTCTGGCGGTCCATGACGCGCAGTAGCGACAGGCTCATACGATTCGCATCCACGCCGCGAATCTCATACGTGACCGAATAGCGCTTCAAATTGGCGCGATATTCGAGCAGACGAACAGCCTCCAGCACGATCAGCACAATAACCGCCGCGAACAGCGCCGGAAAATAGAGGCCGGCACCGCACGCCATGCCAATGGACGCGACAGCCCAGACCGTCGCCGCGGAGGTGAGGCCGCTGACGCGGTCGCGGTGGTGCAGGATGAGCCCGGCCCCAAGAAACCCGATGCCCTGCACGATATTCGAAGCGATCTGCCCACGGTTGGGGCTGCTGTCTCCTGCGATCAGCACAGAGAGAAACGTGAACATCGACGCGCCAAAACAGATGAGCACGTTGGTCCGAATCCCGGAGGGACGGTGGTGCAGCTCCCGGTCGACACCGATCGCGGCGCCCAGCCCCGCGGCGAGCAGAAGGCGTCCGGCTGCGCCGCTGGTGATCAGCATTTGCTGAAGCCGATCAAAAGCCAGCATGTGCCCGGTCTGGATAGCGACGTTCACTTTTTGCTGATCGTACCATCCACCGGGCTCAGAGCACAGACCGCAAAGGGCAGGAAAACCACGGCCCAGGTTACTTGTTGTGCGCCTGAACGGTGGATTCGTAAAACCGCACGCAGGGCTGGCCCGTGGAGCAGACGATGTCCAGCAGCTTCAGGCCTTCCGGATGAGCAGCGACGGCCTGCGCCACCGCATCATGATCTGCTGCAATAACCCAACGCGCCGATTCCGTCGGATGCGCAAGCGCGTCCTTCCACTGGTAGTAGTCGGTCTCATTAATGGTGCGGCGCAGCGGGATCCCGGCCTGCTGAAACGCGCCAATATGGTCGGAAGTCCAGACCAGGATCATCCCTTCCCGCGGCAGATCCTCCAGCGCACGCGCATACGCAGACTCGAACGGAATGCGCGTCCGCGAGTTCTCAATGCCTTCCGCAAGCACCAGCGGGGTTCCGTGGATCAGGGCGGCCGTGTCGACCAGGATGAGCACGATGCCTGCAAGAAGGATCAACTGCGCGTGCCGCTGCCAGCGGCGCTCGGCCTGCGAGAGTAGCCGCGCAACCAGGAATCCCAGCGACAAGGCAAACGCCGGCAGCATCTCCCAGCCGTAGCGCGTGTTGTACCAGGAGTGCGGCCACCAGAGCGGGATGTGGATCGGCACCGATCC
>DASSKX010000279.1:0-4638 GCA_035689925.1 Acidobacteriaceae bacterium | reverse complement strand
ATAGAGCAGGATCTTGTCGGGGCTGGATACCTGGGCGACTTCGCCGGCGGCGGGACGCAGCGCCTGCATCTTGCCTTTCTTGAAGGCTTCCTGCTTGGCCATGAACTCGGCGTTGCCGCCGAGCAGGATGTCGGTACCGCGGCCGGCCATGTTTGTGGCGATGGTCACCATGCCGAGCCGTCCAGCCTGCGCGACAATCTCCGCTTCGCGCTCGTGATACTTCGCGTTCAGCACCACGTGCCGTACGCCCTTGCGCGCCAGAATCTGCGACAGCAGCTCCGATTTCTCAATCGACGTCGTGCCCACCAGTACCGGCTGCTGCTGCTCGTGCAGCTTCGCAATTTCCTCCGCTACCGCGAAGTACTTCTCCTTCGCCGTGCGGTAGACCACGTCCGGATACTCGATCCGCTGCATAGGCCGGTTCGTCGGAATCACCACGATATCCAGCTTGTAAATCTCGCCGAACTCCGAAGCTTCCGTCTCCGCCGTGCCGGTCATGCCGGCCAGCTTCTTGTACAGGCGGAAGTAATTCTGGAAGGTGATCGTGGCCAGCGTCTGATCTTCGCGGCGGATGTTCACACCTTCCTTTGCCTCCACCGCCTGGTGCAGGCCATCCGACCAGCGCCGCCCCGGCATCATGCGTCCCGTGAACTCGTCGACGATGATGACTTCGCCGTCCTTCACCACGTACTGCACATCGCGCTTGTACAGCGTGTGTGCCTTGATGGCGGTCTCGACGTGATGCTTCAGCTCCCAGTTTTCCGGATCGGCAATGTTGCCGATCCCAAGCAGCTTTTCGATTTTTTCCCAGCCCTCGTCGGTCACCGAGATCGTCTTGTGCTTCTCGTCGACCACGAAGTCGCCCGTGAGAATCTTCTCCTCCGGACTCTTCTCGATCTCCTCGCCCTGCTCCAGCTGCGGAATGATGCGGTTCACCCGCGCGTACTTGTCCGTCGTTTGATCCGTCGGGCCACTGATGATCAGCGGCGTCCGTGCTTCGTCGATCAGGATCGAGTCCACCTCGTCCACGATCGAGAAGTAATGCCCGCGCTGCACGCAGTCCGCCAGCTCGAACTTCATGTTGTCGCGCAGGTAGTCAAACCCAAACTCGTTGTTCGTCCCGTAGGTGATGTCCGATCCGTACGCCTTGCGCCGCTGGTTGTCATCCAGGTCGTGGACGATTACCCCCACCGTCAGCCCCAGGAACTCGTATATCTTCCCCATCCACTCGGCGTCGCGTTTCGCCAGGTAGTCGTTCACCGTCACCACGTGAACGCCATGCCCGGCGAGCGCGTTGAGATAGACCGGCAGCGTCGCGACCAGCGTTTTTCCTTCGCCGGTTTTCATTTCGGCGATCTTGCCCTGGTGCAGCACCATGCCGCCGACCAGCTGGACGTCGAAGTGCCGCATGTTCACGGTCCGGCGGCCCGCCTCGCGCACCACCGCGAACGCCTCCGGCAGGATGTCGTTCAGCGCCTGCTTCTCGGCCGCAATGCGGGCGTCTTCTTCCGTGATCCCTTCCAGAGCCTTCGCAATCCGCGCCCGAAATTCCGTCGTTTTGGCACGCAGTTGCTCATCGTTCAGGGCCAGCATCTGCGGCTCAAGGGCATTGATAACCTGCACGGTCGGCAGCAGACGCTTCACCGCCCGTTCGTTACTGGTTCCAAAGACTTTTGTGAGAACGTTACTTCCGATCAAGTGATTGAGTCCTTTGGCGGTCCGCTCCGGGGAGCCGCCTCTCCCGCGCAAACGTGGGTTCCCTCCTTAGTTTAGTTGACCCGCGTTAATTGCGCTGGCAACCGCCGGCTGAATCTCCTTGCCACCCACCCCTTGCTTCGCTCACCATAGCCGAACGTCCCATACCCGCTCTCTGTTCTGTCGAAATCTGCCCCGAAGGGAGATCGGTCATGAAGAAGTTTCTGCGCTCATCGAATGACGTTACGATCGGGCTGATGCGGCTGGTTCTGGGCATTGTCTTCTTCGCCCATGGCAGCCAGAAAGCCATGGGCTGGTTTGGCGGCTATGGCTGGAACGGCACGATGCACGCGTTCACCGGGATGCTCCATATCCCGGCCTTCTTCGCCGCCTGTGCCATCCTCGCCGAATTCGTCGGCGGCATTCTGCTCATCGTTGGACTGTTTAGCCGCCTGGCAGCTCTCGGCATCGCCATCGTGATGATGGTCGCCATCCTGAAGGTGCATCTGCACAATGGACTGCTCGGTACGCCACAGGCGCCTGGCTTCGAACACCCGCTGGTCTGCCTGGCTTTGGCTGTCCTCGTCATCATGAAAGGCGGCGGTGCGCTCTCCCTGGACCGTCTCCTCGCCCGGGAGGCTGACGAGCCAAAACACGCAACTGTACCCGCGTAACCCAGCTCGAATCCCACACTGGTGATCCCGAGCGGCAGGCGCTCAGATGGCTGCGGATGTGTCTCTTGTGCGGCCCTTGCCAGCCTACGCCTTGGTAACCAAAGAGGCAGGCCAGCACGATTTCTCCGCTCGCAATGTCCCACTCCTGGGGTATCCTGAATTCACCAACTCTGCGCTACAGTCGCACTTGGGCACCCTGCCGAAAGCTGCGCGGGCTCGCTCGTTTTCGGCAGACCTATGCTCGAGACCATCATCCAGCTCGATCAGCGCCTTATCGGGATCGTCGAAAAGGCCCTCGAATTCCTGAGCGACTGGTTTGCGATCACCTGGAAACTCGCCGCCGAAGTCCTCCTCGGTCTGATGGTCCTCTGCGGAGTGACGTGGGCCTGGCACGACCACAATCCCGGACAAATGCTGCTGCTGCTCGTTTCGGGCTTCGGTATCAAAACTCTGGTGGTCGCCGGCCGCAATCGCGCCAGCATGCTCTTCCGCAGCCGTATGGCGGCTTTGGTCCGGACCATTCTGTTACCGCTGGTCCTCGCCCATGTCTCCTACTTCGTGCACCACCCGGCTGGCGCCGGAGACCGCCTCCTCGCCGTCGCCGACTGGTCCGCGCTGCTGCTCCTTTACCTGCTTGCCGCAGGCACTGACGGCCTCCGCAGCCGCAAGCGCGCCGCCTCCTGGGACCGGATCAAAGCCCTTTTCGGCACCGGCTGGGTCGTAGCCCCCGCCCCCGCTGAAGAGTAGTTCGCCCTCGCCTTCCTAAATTCGAATACCGTGCATCATCAGCGCTTTTCGGTACCAGCTTCGCCTGCCGGCTGCTTACAGCGCCCACATCCGCCCTGCCCCATACACGAGCCCGAGCGTGATCAGCGCAATCACCACCTCGCCCGCCAACCCCACCAGAAACGGACGCGCCCCCTGACGGCCTAATTCCCGCAGATTCGATCGCAGCCCCACCCCGGCAAAGGCCAGCAGAAACGCCCACCGCGACAGGTTCCCAATCGACACCGTCTGTGCTCGTGTAAAGACGCCCACCGACGCCAGCACTGAAATCAGCAGGAATCCCAACACAAATTTCGGGAATTTCCGCCACAGGAACAGGGGCTTGTTCTTTACCTGCTCCGCCTGTCCTTTGGACGCCCAGTAGGTGACATAGGCCAGCACCACAAATCCGATGAACGCGTTCCGGCAGGTCTTCGCCAGCACCGCCACCTTGCCCGCCGCATCCGAGTAGATCGCCCCCGCCGCTGTCGACTCCGCGGTGTTGTCCACCGCCAGCCCGGCCCACAAACCGTACGCCCGATCCGTCAGGTGCAGCGCGTGCCCGATCAGCGGAAACACGACCAGCGAAATTGCCCCGAGGGCCAGAATCGCTGCAATCGCGTAGGAGGTATCCTCGTCGTCCGCCTCAATCGCTCCGCATGTCGCCAGAATCGCCGACACGCCGCAGATCGAAGACCCAATCGCCAGCAGCGACACCAGCTTCGGCTTCAGCCGGAACGCCCGACCCAGCCACGTCATGAAGACCAGCGAGAACGCAACCTCAAAAAACACCAGCAGCAGCGAAATCCCGCCCAGGTGCAGAAGGTCGCCCATTAGAAACCGCGCGCCCAGCAGCACAATCCCGGTCTTCAGCCAGAACTCGTAGCTCGCCACCCCCGCCCGAAACACCGCCGGCACGCCGACCGTATTCGAGACCGCGAGGCCCAGCACAATCGCCCAGATCACGTACTCAATATTCGGCAGCAGCAGATGATGGGCCCGGCTCTCCTCGGCGAGAAATCCCTCGAGAAACTTCCCCGTATATCCCACCGCGGCCAGCAACAGCACACCCGGCAGCAGGGCAACGAGGCGCCCGGGCAGAGAAACCCGCCGAGGCGCCGCCAGCACAACCGAATCGGCCATCTTTACCAGGGGATCCGAATATGGCTGGCACGCACGATGATCGCAGCCGCGATTGCAGCAAAAACGGCCCAGGTGTCCAGAGAGAAGCGGGGCGAAAAACGGCGAGGCGAAGAATCCATGGGGAAATGCTCCTGTAGGTATAGCCGGCTACTGATTTGCAGGGAAACGAGAGGACGTCGCGGAACTAGCGACAACAACAGCCGGAGCGGCTGCCGGGCATGGTACAGATCGCGGATTGGGAGGCGCGGATCATGCCTTTCTTGTTTGTAACATGAAGGCGGCGAATCAGCAAAACAGTTCGGACGAACGCCGGGTTTCCTGCTGCTGGCGGTTGGCGTTGGCGGCTGGCGCTCCTGGGCCC
>DASSKX010000278.1:0-3603 GCA_035689925.1 Acidobacteriaceae bacterium | reverse complement strand
TTCCAGGAGTACGGGCTGGCGCAATCGCTCTCAGCGGAGTACGCCTCGGGCGCCGATCGACTGACAGTCAAGGCCTGGCAGTTTAAGGATGCGACGGGAGCCTACGGCGCCTTCACCTACTTCCGGCAGCCGCAGATGAAGCCCGAGAAGATCGGCCACGAGGGAGCCGTCGCGGGTGACCATCACATTTTCTGGGACGGCACTACAGTCGTCGACGCGACCTTCGCTCATCCTGCGAAGGATGAGCCGGCTGCGATGCAGGAACTGGCAGCCTCGCTGCCGAAGGCGTACGGCGCGGCGGGCGTTCCGCCATCGCTGCCGCACTATTTGCCTGCCGCGGGACTCGATCCGCAGACCGTGCGTTACGCCATCGGTCCGGCCGCCTACACAAAGATGGGCGGAGCGCTGCCGGCGAACCAGATCGACTTCAGCCAGGATGCTGAAGCAATCACCGCGCACTACGGGCAGGAGATGCTCACGCTTGTGATGTATCCCACGCCGCAGATTGCCGGCGCACACCTGAAGGCCATTGAAGCGGCGGGACTGACGGCGAAACGCAGCGGGCCGTTGGTGGCCGCGCTGAGTGGGAACGCTCCGGCACAGACCGCGAAGCAACTGCTCGACTCGGTTCGGTACAACGACTACGTCACCATCAACCATCCCGAGGGGTACGTAAGCGAGACGATGAAGCTCTATCGCTTGCTCATGGGGATCACGGTTCTGGTGGTGATTCTGGTGGCCGCAGCGATTCTGCTCGGCATCTTCCTCGGCGGAGGGCGCGCTCTCATCCGCAAGCTGCAGGGCAAACCAGTGTCAACCGTATCGGAGGAAGAATTCATTTCGCTGCACCTGGGCAGCTAATAGCCTGAAACAGAGCCCGTCCGAGCGAGAGGCGGAATTCCGGTGCTTTCCGGTTTGTTCGGGAATTCTGGGGTATTTGGCAGAAAGGGAAGGAATTACTCCGAATTGCTTCGGCTCGTAAGAGAATAAAAAGCGAAGAGGAAAACTCCTGGCGTCTCTGTAAACTGGCCTACATGTAGCCTATAATCAATGGCTTAGGTGTGTCCTGGATTTTGCCTTGACACCCCCGGCGGTGGCCCATAGTATTGCGCCAGAAAGTTCTGATGGCTTTGCCTCCGTTGGAACTATTCTCCCTGAAGGAAAGGCTGCCCTGTTGCCGGGCGGCCTTTTCCAATTTTGGGACACCGCTCACGATGTGCTGCCTGAGTTCGGATCGAAGGCAGAAGAATCGGTCCACTGCGCTCCGCAGTTTTCGCACAGCCAGGAATTCGCCGGCTCAACCGATTCGAGCAGCGGATCTTCCGCACCGCACTTCGGGCAGGCGGGCGGAACGAAATCTTCGACCTTCACCTTCGACTGATCGATGACGTCCTGAGGAATCGGCTGCGAGAGGATCTGGTTCGCCTCCTCGAGCTGATCGGCTGCGACCATAATGCGAGTCGTTTGCGATCCGAAGGACGAGGACGGTCCGCTGGACCACGCCTCAATGCCGGACCGGCGCAGCACTTCAAACATTTGCAGCGCTTCCTCGCGCGTGTCGCACTCACACAGCAACGTCTTCCACGTGTACTCGTGAGGCGCATTCCCCTCATCGTCGGCACTTTCCGCATCGGCATCATCTGCGGACGACGAGCCGCCGTCCTGTTCCGCTAACGTGTTGCTCCAGCCGCCGAAGATGGCACCGCGCCTCGATTCAAAACCAATGCCGGCAGCCGGCGGCGCCTTTCGGGGCGACGACGGTGTTGCTGACTCCTGCCGATTGGTAAGGCCTCGCCGCTTCATCTCGTCACGGAGGATCGGCTGCGCCACTTCGGTGAGATCGGCGAAGCCGGCAGCGAGATCGAGCAGCTCTTCATCGCTCATCTCGCTGTAGAGGCGAGTGAGGCGTTGCCATTCGCGCGTCGGGTCCGGCGCCATCGGAAGAAGGATAGAGCAGAGCGGTCACCGCCGGGGAAAATTCACGCGCGCGGTGATTTGGCGATCCGCTCAAGGGACGTTAAAATCAGCAAAGCACAGGCCGACGTAGCTCAGTTGGTAGAGCAGCCGATTCGTAATCGGCAGGTCACCGGTTCAAGTCCGGTCGTCGGCTCCAGCCGTGCTCTTCCGCTTCCCGCTCCCCAACACGTACTCAGTTATCGGACTGCCATTTTCTGCACGGAGACCGTGTCATGGAACGGCGGCAGCCAGCGCGTGTACGCGACGGGCGGATACTCGGTCGGTGCGAAGCAGGGTTCCCGGTGGAAGCCGACCGAATAGACAGGATGGATTACTGGGGTGTACTCGGCGAAATCGGAGGTGCACTCTGCCGGTGCGGACAGGAGACTGGCTGGTTTCACGTACGCGTCCGCCGGCGTCACGATGCGCCGGTTGTTGACGTGCCCGTGCTGGATCTGCGTCCACCCATCGGCCTCGAAGCCGCCCTGGATGTCGGTGGCGGGAACTCCGGAGGCGAGCACTTCATCGATCGCGGCTCCGCGCGCGCGCTGCCATGCAAACCAATCGTGCGTGCCGGCGATTCCGAGCAGCGCAAGAACCACCAGGCATGCGATCGAGGCCCGCGGCAGTCGATCGCCCACCCGGCGCTGGTAAAAGAGCAACAGCCAGACAATAAAAACCGGCATCACGCCCAGCAGATACCTGTCGAAGAGAAAGCCGACCGAGGCTCGAGGACAGAGCAGGAGGAAGTAGCTGATCGTGTAGGGCAACAGCAGCGCGTACGCAAGGTGCGCTGGCCCCTTTCCCGCCGATGCGGCTCCTGCGCGGCGAGCCCGATCCTGCACAACGTTTGCCAGCAGCAGCAATCCGGTAACCGTCACGACCGCAGCCAGAACAAACGATCCCCAGGATGGCAGCAGAAAGCGGTCGGGGTTTTGTGCGCCGGCGCTCCGGTGCGGGGCGAACTCGGCCAGGATCAGATTGCTGCGCAGCCAGGGCAACGACATGCGGAACGCGTATTGCAGAGCTTCGCAGATCACGAAAGCAAAAACCAGCATCCGCACCGCCGCAGCATTCAGATGGCGGACCGTGCTCAACCAGGGCACGACGATGGGGTAGAGCACCAGCAGTGACAGCAGCACGCTGCCGGCCACGTCATGAGGAATAAAAAACAGCGCCCAGAGTCTCGCTGTGGCGAACAAGCCAAAAGCCGATTCGGAAATCGAATACGGCTGGCGGGCATACCACTTCATGCAGACGAAGATCGTCACCACGCTCGCCGCCCACAGTGTCAGCGAAACGGGCAGGACTCCCCGTCGCCTGCGCAGCATCCAGCCGGTCGTCGGCACCAGCACCAGCGTGCCAAGCCAGGCAATCTGACGCACCGTGCCTCCCGCGAGATTCGAGGCGGCCGCCAGCACCAGCCACAGGATGGTGCTGCGCGTGCTCGCGGAAGCGATCGCGCGCTGGCAGCAATAAATGCAAACCAGGATAACCAGCAGGCCGGGGATATCCGTCATGAAGCTGTCGGCCAGGGGCAGGAAGAGCGGCGAAAGACCCAGCGTCAGTGTCCCGATCACCGCATTGCGGCTGCTCACCCCGAAGCGTACCAAGATCGTGTGGAACAGGAACACCGTCGCCATCGCG
>DASSKX010000277.1:0-2738 GCA_035689925.1 Acidobacteriaceae bacterium | reverse complement strand
CGGTCAGCAGCACCGCCGCGACGACTACGTGCGCATCCAGCAAATCCTCGCGCACGATCTGCCCTCGCTCAATCTCTGGTATCTGAACGCAGTCGTCGTCCACGACCAGCGCCTCGCCGACATCCACCCCAACCCATCGGGCACCTTCGACTTCCTGCGCACCGCCACCATGCAGTAACGATCGCCCTCATCGCGGATCGAGTGTGAACCCCTCGATCGCGATCTTCGCCCCGCGCCAGTGCCCCCAGCTCGGCAGCACGACCACGGTGATCTGGTCGAAGCGGCGCAGGCGGTGGGCTCCGTCCGTCGCGAACCGCGCCGTCTCGCTCACCGGGTGATCCCGCGGAGCAGGTGCGACGGACTGAAAGCCGAGCATCGCCGTCGGCTCGCCGGGCGCAGACGTGTCGGTGAGGAGCACGCCCAGCGTGATCTCGCCGGCTCGCGCATCCGCGTTCTGGATTGCCACCTCCAGCTCGGCACAGCAATTCGCGTCGATCGGCTTCGTCAGATGCTGCTGCGCCCGCATGAACAGCGGTCCGCCGTCCGCCGACGTCAGATTCACTCCCGGCTCGGTGGGCAGGCCATGCGCGATGTGCGCGTCCGCCCCCGGCGCATTGTCCGGCGGCTCGAAGTAGAGGTAAGGTCCGTCGAAGGGGATCTCCAGCGAATGTCTCCATCGGCCCGCAGTGGCCGCCGGCGTGGTCACCGGGAAGTAAAGCTTCGTGACGCGCTGTTTCGGCGGCCACAGGATCACGCTGCTGAAGTGCGGCAGGACGCGCCGCGCCGATCCGGGTTTCCGCGTCTGGGCCGCGGCCGCTTTGGCAAAGCCGCCGCCCCCGTGCAGCATCGAGGGCAGCAGCAGAAACACGCAGACCAGCCACGCCGACACCGCCGTCCCGCTGAGCCAGCGCATCCGCTGGCGCACCGCGATCACCACGCCGCTGTCGCGAAACCAATGCCAGAACAGCAGAAACGTGCCCAGCGCGAGCACGCCGCCGGCCGCAAGAGGATCGCGTCCCACCGTCAGCAGCAGCAGCGCCGTCCATGCGCACACCGCGATGGTGATCGCGCGCGCCGGACGCACCGTCCTCAGCCGCGCGCCGTAAGCATCCGGAGCAGCCAGACTCGGCAGCACCGCGTCACGCGCCGGAGCATCCATCTCCGGATCGTCGGCGGGAGCCATCTGCCGCAGGCTGGCCGCGGTCACCCCCGCAGCGATCGCCATCAGCAGCCACGCCCATGCGGGCCGAGTCTGCTCCAGCAGAAGGATCGCCGGCAAAAAGATCCAGCCCATCGCGGCGTGCAGCAGCACGCGCACCAGGCCGATGGCGGGCTTCACGCGCAGGCCCAGCCACGCTGCAGCCAGTCCTGCTGCGCCCGCTGCCGTCGTGCAGAGAAAGAACCACACGCACCGCACCAGCAGCACCGCCCATCCATGCAGCGCAACGCGCGGCGGACTGCAGACCACCGCCGCGACCACCCACGCCGGCAGCCAGGCCACCGTCGTTACCGCGCAGATACGCGAAAACTCCTCAGTCGTCGCTGCGCGCCAGCCGCTCGGGACGGCTCCGTCCAGGGCCGCGGGATTCTGCATCGTCTCCTCCGCTGCGACACGGGCCAAACTGGGGACCCCGGAAGAAAAGCACATCCATGGAGTACGGCAGGGAAGGGAATGGGCGCATCAGTCGTTGCGCGCTCTCGTCTGGTGAGGAGATAGACACTGCCAGGGAGAAAAAGGTTCCGCCAATTCGCAGCAGATTTCGTCGCGCTGCCCAGCGCGACGCTCGTCAAATCTCGCCGGACCTAGTGTCCCGCAGTCCCCGTCTGCGCCTGCTCGATCAGGTCGTCCAGCTTCGTTCGATCCACGACCTCGACAAACGGTGCCGCGCTGGTCCGGTTCGTCACCACCCAGATGGTCGGCGTGTGCTGCACGCCGACGCTCTGCCCCAGCGCTAAATCGGCCTTCACCAGCGCGGCCAGCCGGCCCTGCGGATCGGGCGCGAACGGAAATTTCAGCTTGTGCTCGGCGGCAAACTTCTGCGCGAACGCACGCAGGTCATCCTGCGAGTGAATGGTCGGCTGCGCCGCAAAGACCGCATCCCGAAACGCATCGCCCAGCCGCTTCGAACGCGTGTCGAACCAGCGCGCATCGACCGCCGCCTGAAAACTCCACGTATGAAACGGCAGCGGGAAATCATGCCGCACCCACGGAATGTGGTGCTTCTCGACCGCCTCTTTCACTACCGGATTCGCGCGCGCGCAGTCCGGGCACTCCAGATCCTCAAACTCCACCACAGCCACCCGTGCTCCCGCCGGCGGACGCAGCGCCGCCGCGTTGTGCACCTGCGTGCGCTCACTCTGCGGATTCGAAAACTGCGCCAGCGCCGCGCTCGTGAACAAAAGCATCGCGGCGGCCGGCATGAGACCGCGAGAAAGTCGAAGGATCCTGCGCGTTTTCATCCTGATCAAATTTTAGCGGTGGTTTCCCGAACCCGCCGTATACTGGCGCGTCGCAGGACGCACCATGGTTACCCCGCGCAAGTCGTCCATCCTCTTCGGCGAGCCGCAGCCGAAGGCTCGGCGTCCCCGCCACCCCGTCAGCCCGCATCTCCCGCATCATGTCTGGCGCAACTGGCGATCCACCGACGCCGCAGCCGCCGCGAAGGCGTTCTTCACGCGCCCGCGCAACTCCGCCGTGCGCGAGCTGATGCGGGTCCTCTGCTCGGACGATCCCTATG
>DASSKX010000276.1:0-5239 GCA_035689925.1 Acidobacteriaceae bacterium | reverse complement strand
AGTGGAGGCGCGGCGACGCAGGCATGGTGGCCAAGCCGAGGTTCATCATCCGGAGGCCCAGCGCGTATTGGCGATGATCGGTGCAGGCGTCGGCTGCATACGCGAAGATCGTCTCGTTATTCGGAGCAGCCTCGGCCGCAGTCGTGAGTTGCGCGTATGCATCGCTCGCGCGCCCGGCGGCGATGTAAGCCTGAACCAGCAGGGTGGCCGTCACGGTGGTGCGGTAGCCGGAGGCGCGCAGCGATTCGAGCAGCGGGATCGCCTTCGCGATCGCACCGGTCCCGACATAACAGATGGCCAGATTCACTCCGGTCGCGTAGGGTTCGAGACCAGCACTCTGCGCAGTGAGCAAGTGCGGAATGGCATCGCGCAGAGCGCCAGACCGGGTTAGTTGCGTGCCGGTGCGAAGCTCTTCGCGAGCGTGATCCTCACGAGAGGAATCCGCCGACGATGTGGAGGGCAGAGTTTGAGTCCTGGCGGGCGCCGCCTGGCCGGAACAGCAGATTGGGCCGACGAAGGCACAGGCCAATCCGCAAACCCAAAACTGCCGCCGTCGCATGGCGGAATTGTAGGCGCGTCGAACGGCGGATTTAAAGCCTGCGGACGGGCAAATGTGAGCCGATTGAGCGCGCAGCGGATACCGATTTGTATACATCCGTCTGTTTGCGGTATAACTCGGACCATCCCCGCAGGCCAGCGTGGCCAGGCGAATCGGCGTTCAAGGTGACAATGCAAAGGAGACGGTTCCTTCAAAGCCTGGCAGCCGGCACGCTCGCGCTCGGCAGCCTCGACCTTGCAGGCTCTGCATCCGCAGAGAAGAGCGGTGCTCCCGCCATTGCTCCCGGCGCGGTGGGGGCCGATGAACTCTCGACGGAAGGACACACGCTGCTCTGCTCCTTTTCCCGGCATTCGGAGTCGTGGAAGGTCTACGAGGACCTGCGGACGCGGGACGGTTCGCTCACTTTTGTTTCGTCCACTGGGGTCAGTCGCGTTTTGCCCAAAACCGCTGAAGCGGTGTTTGCCGCAGATGGGCCGGCATATCTGGGGCTCGACCTGAAAACGATCTGCACCACCGGGCGCGACCTGCTCGCGGACCAACTGCTGGCCCACGGCGACCCGGATGAGGACGAAGTACGCCGTGCGGCGCCTCCGATGGATTCAGCCGTTCGGCGCGAGGGCGGATTCCGTCTGCCCTGGAACACGTTTGTCGGGACGCGCGAATGCAGCGACACCATGCCAGTGTTCCCGGCCGGGAATACGCGGACCTATCATCCGGCACAGTATTTTCGCGAACTCACGCCGGAGCGCGCGCGCAAACGGCACGAAGGGCTGCTTGGCGCGTGGATGCCCGCGGTTCGCAAAGTTTTTCCTGGCGATGATGGATCTTGGTTCGAGGTCATTGTCTTCGGAGATGTGCTGGCGCGGGACCGCTTTATCGTGCAGACCTGGCACCGGACGATGCAGGTGCGCGAAGGCGCAGTCGTTCGCGCCGAGTACGGCTATAGCTATCCTGCGTACGCGCGCCGCAGGCAGCCCCCTTCTGCCGAAGAGTTCTATCGAGGGCTTCTGGAGTTCGCCGAGTACTGGGAGAGGCTCATGCGCGACGTGGTTCCGATCACGCTGTCGGATTCAAGCTGGAATCACATGGTGCGCTACGCCTTTGTGAAGGAGCACTTGGTACGGCCGGGCGGCGTGTACCCCAAATACGGCGCGGTGGACCGCGACTACTATGGCCCGGAGTACGACGGATTTCAGGACATATTTACCATGTCGCTCTACGCGAACCTGGAGTGCGGCCGGTTCTCGCAGGCCCGTGACGTGCTCGATGAGTATTTCACCGAGATGGTGGATGCAAAGGGCATGGTGAACATGCGCGGTCCGGAAACGGGCCAGTACGGGCTCACGCTCTCGCTGCTGGCGCGCTATGCCGAATACACGCAGGAAACAGCGCTGCTGTGCAAACACCTTGCGAAAATCGAAGCGACGGCTTCCCTGCTGGAGGAGTTGCACGACGACGCGCAGCGTTTGCCTGCGTCGGATCGGGGTTACGGACTGATCCACGGCTGGTGCGAATCCGATTCGTGCCTCATGCCCGATCCGTCCGTGTGGTGGAAGCCATACTTTGCTAACAGCGCGTGGGCGGTGCGGGGATGGCGCGACCTGGCCCGGGTGTGGCCCGCACTCGCTGCGCATAGCGATGCCGCAGCGCGGTGGCTGCGGCGCAGCGAATCGCTGCATGCCGCGCTGGTGCGGAGCATCGATGCGAATATCCGGCGCGATCAGTCGCCGCCCTACATTGGCCCGCTGCCGGGAACAAGGCTCACGGTTTGGGAGTCGCTCCAGCAGGAGCGGCCCAGCGAGCAGCAGTGGGCGCATCGGTGTTACGCGGAGTTGCTCCAGGCCGGGGTGATCCCGGACGAGCAGGCGAATACGGTGATTGACTGCATGCGCGCCAGCGGAGGCACGACCATCGGCGTGGTCGCGAACATGGAACGGCCCCATCCCGAGGGCCGCGATATTCTCGGCTTCATCTCCTATGGGTACGCGGAGGCGCTGCTGCGGCTGGACCGCATCGAGGAGTACCTGCTCTTCCTCTACGCGCACCGCTATCACGACCACTCGCGCGGCAGCTGGACAGCGGGCGAGGTGGCCGGCATCACGGGCGACGACGCTCTGTTCTGCATCCCGGCGCAGCAAACCATTCCGCTGCTGGTGCGCTGGATGCTGGTCTCAGAGGATGACGGAACCCTGTGCTTCGGTCGTGCGCTGCCGCGGAAATGGATCTCCTCCGGCCAGCCGATCGGAATCGAAGATGCGCCAACGCGCTGGGGACGAGTCAGTTATCGGCTGACCCGTCGTGGTGAAAACCAACTACTCGCGAGTCTCAAGTTTCAGGAATCGCGAACGCTGCCCGATCGCGTGCGGGTTACGTTCCGTGTTCCTGAAGGAAAAACCCTGGCCGGCCTGGCGGTGAACGGCAGGACGATTTCGCCTGGCGGCCGTCATAAGGATGTAGCCCTTTTTTCACCCGAAGGCACGCGCAGCTTCGAAGTGGTGGCCACGATGAGCTAACCTCGAATGCGCGCGGAGTGTGCCCTGCGCTCAGCGGGGCGGTGGCGTGGCTTTCAAAACAAAAGGTGAGAATGATGGATCGTAATGTAAGTCGCAGAAGATTCCTGGGCGGAGCAGCCGCTGCCGGAGCCGCCGCTCTGCTGCCCTCTGCTGCCACGGCCAGCCAGAAGAGCGCGCACACGACGGCCGGAGTGGTGGAGGACACGGCCAATCGCATGCTGACCGACTCCAGTGTCGAGAAGGTCGCATGGAAGGCGAAGCCGTTTTCGATGACGGAGGTGCGGCTGCTGCCCAGCTTCTGGAAGGAAATGTCGGAGCTGAACCGCAGCTGGCTCTATTCGCTGCCGAACGAACGGCTCGCCTATAACTTTCGCGTCACCGCGGGCATCACCACCGACGCGGATCCGCTGGGCGGATGGGAAGCTCCCGACTGCGAACTGCGCGGTCATTACGTCGGCCACTATCTCTCTTCATGTGCGCTGATGCACGCCAGCACAGGCGATCAGTTCATCCAAGCCAAAGCTGACGAGCTGGTCAGCATGCTCGCTGAGTGCCAGGCAAAGGACGGCTACCTGGGCGCGTATCCAACAACCTTCTACGATCGCCTGCGGCGGCATGAGCGGGTGTGGGCGCCCTTCTACACCTACCACAAGATCATGGCCGGACTGATCGATATGTACGAGCACACCGGCAACAAGCAGGCGCTCGAGATGGCGCTGCGCATGGCCGGGTGGGCGGACGCGTATTCGAAATCGTTCGCACCAGACGACTGGCAGCGCGTGCTCCTCGTCGAACACGGCGGCATGAATGAGGCTTCATTCAATCTGTATGCCATCACCGGAGACACGAAGTGGCGCGACCTGGGCTATCGCTTCGAGCATCACAAGATTTTCGATCCGCTGGCGTCGAATCAGGACATCCTCGATCATAACCACGCGAACACGAATATCCCCAAAGTCATCGGTGCGGCGCGCGGGTATGAGTTGACCGGCGACACGCGCTATCGGGACATCGCCGAGAACTTCTATCGCATCGTGACGGAGCACCACATCTATTGCACCGGCGGAACCAGCAATGGCGAGATGTGGCATGCTCCGGATGCGATCGCAAAGGAACTGGGACCCGCAGCCGAGGAGTGCTGCTGCTCCTACAACATTATGAAGCTGACGCGGCACCTCTTCGGACAGCAGCCGGATGCACGGCATTTCGATTATTACGAGCGGTTGCTGTACAACGTTCGCTACGGCACGCAGGACCGTAACGGCATGCTGATGTATTACGTGCCGCTCGAGCCCGGCAAGTACAAGACCTTCGGCACGCCGTTCGACGCGTTCTGGTGCTGCACCGGAACCGGCTCGGAGGAGTACTCGAAGCTGAACGACTCGATCTATTTCCACGACAACGACTCAGTGTTCGTGAACCTCTTCATCCCGTCCACGCTGGAGTGGAAAGAGCACGGCCTGAAGCTGCGGCAGACGACGAAGTTCCCCTACGACGAGCGGATCACCTTCGCGATCGAGAACGCGCCATCCGCGCCGACAGCTCTGCAGGTTCGCGTGCCGTACTGGGCGACGAAGGGGTTCGCGGTCAGCATCAACGGCCAGCAGCAGCCGATCAACGCGATGCCCTCGAGCTACGTGCGCATTGAGCACGACTGGAAATCCGGCGATGTGGTGACGGTGGACGCGCCCCTGCCGCTGCACATCAACACCACGCCTGACGACAAAAATGTGCAGGCAGCCATGTATGGTCCGTTGGTGTTGGCGGCGCTGCTGGGCACCGAAGGCCTGAGCACTTCGATGATTTACGGCGGCGAAGGTCCGCGCGGCTACGAGGATGGCTATCCGATGCCGACCATTGACAAGCGCCCGCGCATGCATCGCGAAGCCGACGGCAAGCTCGTCTCGGTGCCATCTGTCGGCGATGACAGCATCTGGTTTGAGCAGGCGGAAGCTTCGCGGCAATATCCGCTGCAGTTCCACACCAAAGGCCGCGGGCCAACGCACACGCTGGTGCCGCTGAACCAGATCATGGACGAGCGGTACTCCGTCTATCTGCGCACGATCGAGAGCTAGACGTGACAACGCGGGCCGGCGGTAAAGTTACCAGCTGCCGCGCTCTCCAAAGATGTCGATGACCTGGCCAAGGCGAGCGCGGCCATTCTCCC
>DASSKX010000275.1:0-3489 GCA_035689925.1 Acidobacteriaceae bacterium | reverse complement strand
ACGCCGCGCGGCGAGTGGACGCTGATTGAGCCCCGTCGCGAGGGGATCGAGTACTACGCGGACGAGCGGTATGGGCTGCTCTACATCAAGGTCAACGACACGGGGCGGAATTTTCGGCTGGTGACGACGCCGATTGAGACTCCAGGACGGGAGCACTGGGTGGAGCGGATTCCGCACCGCGAGGATTCGATGCTGGAGGAGGTGGACCTCTTTGCGGATCATGCGGTGGTGTGGGAGCGCAGGCGAGCGCTGCAGCATGTGACGGTGCGGCCGTTCACGGGGCGCGGGCCGGAGATGGCGGAGGGGCGCGAGATTGCGTTTCCGGAGCCGGTGTACAGCACGCATCCGCATGCGAATCGGGTCTTCGATACGGCGAAGTACCGGTATGCCTATCAGTCGCTGGTGACGCCGAGTTCAGTGTTCGAGTACGACGTGAAGACGGGCGAATCGAAGCTGCTGAAGCAGCAGGAGGTGCCGGGCGGCTTCGACCGCACGCTGTATGAGTCGGAGCGGATTTTTGTGCGGGCTGCGGATGGGGTGGAGATTCCGGTCTCGCTGGTGTGGCGGCGGGACAATCGCGAGCCTGGCAAGAACCCTCTTTGGGTTTATGGCTACGGGGCGTATGGGTACTCGCTGCCGATGGGGTTCAACAGCAATCGGCTGAGCCTGATGGATCGCGGCGTGGTGCTGGCGTATGCGCATGTGCGCGGCGGCGGCGATATGGGCAAGCCGTGGCACGATGCCGGGCGGCTGATGAACAAGAAAAATACGTTCACGGATTTCATCGCGGTCACGGAGGCGCTGGTGGAGCGGGGGTATGGCGCGCGGGATCGCGTGGCGGCGGAGGGCGGCAGCGCAGGCGGATTGCTGATGGGCGCGATTACGAATATGCGTCCGGATTTGTATCGGGCGATTGTGTCGCATGTGCCGTTCGTCGACGTGATGAACACGATGCTCGATCCGTCGCTGCCGCTGACGGTTCCGGAGTACGAGGAGTGGGGCGATCCAAATCAGAAGGAGGCGTTCGAGTACATGCTGAGCTACTCGCCGTACGACAACCTGAAGGCGGGGGCGTATCCGGCGATTCTGGTGAAGACGTCGCTCTACGACAGCCAGGTGATGTATTGGGAGCCGGCGAAGTATGTGGCGAAGCTGCGGACGCTGAAGCAGGACGAGCGCGTGCTGGTCCTGCAGACGAACATGAGCGCGGGGCATGGGGGCGCGTCGGGGCGGTATGACTACCTCAAAGAGATTGCGCTGGATTATGCGTTTCTGCTGCGGGAAGTGGGAGTGGTGGGGAGCGACGCGGTCCGTTAGAAGGCGGGCAGCTGGAAAACGGTCAGGTGAGACGCGGGCAGCCAGGCGGTCTGCGCGACCGTTGGAAAAGTCAATTTCCGTTGTCGCTGGACGCGCGTAGGCACCCGGGCGTATACGTTGCCCACCCCGACGGCCCTAACTCCGGGCCCGGGCGAAAGAGGCACGTCGATGCAATACATGATCACCTGGAACGAGCGTTCCCAGGGCTCGCCGCTGGAGTACGAGAACGCGCAGAAACGAATCCTCGAAGTTTTTAGCCCATGGAAAGCGCCAGCCAATTTCAAGATCCACTCGTTCGTCATCCGGGTCGGTGACTGGGGCGGGTACATGTTGATGGAATGTGATGACCCGCTCCAGGTGCACAAGTTCTGTTCGATGTTGCCTGCTTTCACCTTCGAGGCTCGCCCCGTGGTCCCCGTCGCTGATGCCATTCGCGTGGAACTCGAAGCGATGGCCTACCGCGATGGACTGAAGAAAAGCTGAAGTCCGATCAGCGGCTGTCGCGGTCCGATTCCCAACGGCTCCTCCCCCCGATATTTTCTGCAGCTTCACCGGCCGCGCCCTGAGGCAGTGGCGCTGGCGCGCTATCCCATGTCTCCCAAAACCGAAGAGACATGGGGCAGCCCGCGTTCGCGACGGAGCAGGCGGGCGAGGACGAGCCAGCTGAAGAGGGCGAGGGCCGCGTCGGTGAGGAGACTCGCGGCGGCGGCTCCGCGCCAGGAGTAGCGCGGGATCAGCGCGAAATTCAGGCCGAGGTTGAGGGCGGCGGCGGCGAACTGTGTCGCGGTGCGGTTCCACTGCGAGGCGGAGCCGGTGATCGCTGATCCCCAGGCATAGTGCAGCGCGCGCAGGATGGGCAGCAGGCAGAGCCAGCGCAGCGCCGATACCGATTCACGAAAACTGGCACCGAAGGCGACGGGCAGGAGAGGCGCGGCGCAGAGCATCGCGAGTGACGCCAGCGCGGCATAGGGCAGCGTGTGACGCAGCGTGCGCCGGGCGAAGGCGGATGCGGCGCGAACGCCTTGCTGTCCCTGACGGAAAAAGTGCGGAGCCGCGGCGGCATAGACGCTGTAGATCGGCACGGTTGCGACATCGACGACGCGATACGCGGCGGAGTAGATGCCGGCGGCAGCGCTTTCTCCGAGGCTGACGAGAAATGTCTTGTCGATGTCGTTGTAGATGGAGATGGACGATCCGGAGACGGAGAAGCTGAGGCCTTCGCTCAGGTCAGCGCGGCGGATGCGGCGGAAGCGGGGGAGTCCGAGTTGCGCGGTGATGACGGCGGCGGCGACGGCGGCGACGGCGAGGGTTGAAAGCCAGTAGACGCGAGCCCAAAGATGCGCGGTCGCATGGATGTGGTGAGTGCGGGCGGCCATCCAGAGGAGCGCGGCGGTGGCGGTGCGGCAGAGGTTGGTGAGGGCGCTGAGGCGGGCGGTCCAGGCGAGGCGTCCGGCGCCCTGGAAGGCGCGGCTGGCGAGCTGGACGAGCTTGCCGAGAAGGCCGTCGGAGAGCGCGATCCAGGGGACGAGGCTGCGGAGATCGGGGCGCAGCGTGAAGTGCGCGAAGAGCATGGCGGCGCCGAGCAGCACGAAAAATCCCGCGAGCAGGATGGCGAGCGACTGGCCCCAGGTGGCGGCGAAAGAATTGCGGTCGCGGCTGATGTTGCGGACGAGGATCATCTCCATGCCGAGCGAGGAGAACTGGCTGAGCGCGGCGACGAGCGCGACGACTCCGACGAAGGCGCCGTATTCGCGGCTGCCGAGGGTGCGTCCGATGAGGATGAAGTAGACGGCCTGCGCGGCGATGGAGACGCCCTGGCCGGAGATCATCCAGAGCGAGCCTTGTCGTAAAGATTCCGTTTGGGGAGAGTCCTGTCTCATTGCAGGGCTTCGTCGTAGGCCTGCTCGAGGAGTTCCGTCTGGCGGGTGAGGGAGAAGCAGGCGACGGCGCGCTGGCGTCCGGCCTGGCCGAGGCGGGTGGCGAGATCGGGATCCGCGAGGATGGCAGCGATGCGTTCGGCGAGGGCAGGCTCGTCGCCGGAGGGGGCGAGCAGCGCCGTTTCGCCGTCGACGACGGCTTCGTTGATGCCCGGGCCTTCGAAGGCGGCGACGGGGAGGCCGATGGCCTGCGCTTCGCAGAGGACGATGGGGAGGCCCTCGCTGTCTCCGCTGG
>DASSKX010000274.1:0-2078 GCA_035689925.1 Acidobacteriaceae bacterium | reverse complement strand
GACGATTGTCTATGGGTTCTACCTCATCCGCTTTGCGGATTACTCGGTGGTTTACGGTTCGCTGGGCGCGGTCATCTCTACCTTGGTTTGGCTTTATCTGGTGTCGATCAGCGTGCTGATCGGCGCGGAGTTCAATGCACAGATGTTTCCGCTTCCCGGTGCGGTGTCGGCCGCCGAACTTCCTCCCGAGGATTTTGCGGGAGACACGGCTTTCCTCGAGGAGAGTCATTCTCGGTCTCGGCTGCAGGCGTTCTGATTGGGGCCGCAGCACGATAAAATCAAAGCTGGAACACTCCTCAGATCCGATCGAAAACCTCTTTTGGGGGATGGATGAATTTTCCGTTGTCAGGGCCCGGCCTCATTGGGAGCTATCCCCGCCGCGCCAAGATTGTTGCCACGCTGGGCCCCGCCTCGTCGACTGAATCGGTCTTTCGCGAACTGGTGCGCGCAGGACTGGACGTCGCTCGTCTGAATTTTTCCCACGGCACGCACCCGGAAAAGCTCAAGCTGATCGAGATGGTGCGGAAGGTCAGCCGCGAAGAGGGCAAATCGGTCTGCATTCTCGGCGATCTGCAGGGACCAAAGATCCGCACGGGTCGGCTGAAGAACCGGATCCCGGTGCAGCTGAAAGCCGGGCAGCGCCTGACGATTACGCCGAGGGACATTCTGGGCACGTCGACGGTGATCGCGACGACATTCCCCACGCTGGCGGAGAATCTGGAGGCCGGCGCGCGGATTCTCCTCTCGGATGGGCTGATTGAGCTGCGCGTGGTCAATGTACCCGGTGAAGACGTCGAGTGCGAGGTGATCAACGGCGGCATGCTCGGGGAGCACAAGGGCATCAACCTGCCGGGTATTCCGGTTCGGGTCCCCTCGCTGACCGACAAGGACGAGGAAGACCTCGAGTTCGGGATGAAGCACGGCGTCGATGCGATTGCCGTCTCGTTCGTGCGCACGGCGGAAGACGTTCGCCACGTGAAGTACCGGGTTGCGGCGCTGGGCATGGAGACCTGGATCATCGCGAAGCTCGAAAAGCCTCAGGCGATCGAGAACCTCGAGGCCATTCTGGAGAGCGCCGATGGTGTCATGGTGGCTCGCGGCGATCTTGGCGTCGAAATGTCGCCGGAGAAGGTCCCGGCGATCCAGAAGCACGTGATCCGGCGCGCCTCGGAGTACCGCAAGCCGGTGATTACCGCGACACAGATGCTCGAGTCCATGATTGAGAACCCGCGGCCAACGCGTGCAGAGGCGAGCGACGTGGCGAATGCCATCTACGACGGCACCGACGCGGTGATGCTTTCGGCGGAGACGGCGGCGGGGAAGTATCCGGTTGAGGCTGTCAAGATGATGGCGAAGATCGTCAGCGAGACGGAAGCCAATCAGCGCGACTCCGACAGCTGGGATGCGCGTCCGAGCCGCATCCGGCTGTCGATTGCGGAGACCATCTGCGAATCGGCGGCCCATGCCGCCGAGGACCTGGACGTCAGCGCCATCGCCGTCTTTACCGAGAGCGGCACGACCGCACGGCAGCTGTCGAAATACCGGCCGAAGCCGCCCATCTACGCGCTGTCCAGCGTGGAGGAGGTCATCCACCGCATGGGCCTGCTCTGGGGGGTTCATCCCATCAAGTGTCCCAAACTGCACACGGCCGAGCAGATGGTGGAGCATGCCGAATCGACACTGGAGCAGGGTGGATTTGTAAAGCCGAAGGAGATCCTCGGCATCGTCGCGGGAACCCGCACCCGGTCCGGATCGACGAACTTCCTGCGCCTGCATGTGCTGGGCGACCATGTCACCGAGGCCACAGCGAAGCACGAGGATGCGAGGGCTGCCAGAGCCGGCCACAAGCCAGTCCTTCCGCCGCGCAAGCCTGCCCGGAAGTAGACGTCGAGCCTTTCAGGAGCGCCCGGATTTGAACGTCGGATCCGGGCGCTCCTTTGTTGGTGACAATCTGCGCCAACGGGCACTGACTGCGGCAACGGAATTCCCGATTCGTTGCTCCAACCGGGGTAGTCGCGCGACGGCTGGTCGCGTGCGAGGGCTCGTGCGGTTTCGCGCAGGCCAGGCAGGCCGAGGAT
>DASSKX010000273.1:0-2100 GCA_035689925.1 Acidobacteriaceae bacterium | reverse complement strand
ATGGGCGTAGTTCCAGTAGTTCACCATCCGGAGAAGATGGCTCCAAGCGCGGGGGTCGACTATCGAGCCGACGAAACGCGATATCCGATCACGCTTTCCGAGACGTTTGCGCGGCCGGTCCATGGCTTCCGGCCAGCCGCGGCGCCACTCCCGCCGAGCCGCCCAAATGCGTGCCCAGCGTCGAGCCCGCGGTTGCCCCTCCGGCCCGCCTGACCGCGCATACGCGGCCGACACCAGCACTCGCGTCAGCACCCAGAGCGTCTCCATGTCAAGACCCCAGCCTTGCTGCCAGCGCGGCCAGTGGCGGCGGATCAGGGTCGCTCGCGAACGCAGAATGTGGATCTTGCGCTCGGCGGCATCGGCGCTCGCGGCTCCGACATGATGCACGATCTCCGCCGCGGGCGTGATCAGGGGTCGATGCCCCGTGATCGCGGTCGCGCGAAGGCAGAGATCACAATCTTCACCATACATCCAGTAGCGTGTGTCGAACCCGCCGAGCCGCTCCCATAGCGTCCGTTCGATCAAGAGAAAGCAACCGACCACGTAATCGACCTCACGCACGCTGTCGCGCCGCCAGCCGCCGATCTCCTCGGCGTTGAAGAACTCCGAGCGGCGAAAAAGTGATGCGAATCCGAGGGCGCGGCTACTCACGCTCCATGGTGTCGGGGCATTCCAGCACGATGCCACGTTATCCGAGCCATCGGCGAAGACCGTCCGGCCACCATAGATTCCTGGGCGAGGATGCGTGGCCGCGAAATCGACCAAGGCGTCAACGACGCCATGCCCCACCTCGGTATCTGGATTGAGGAACAGCAACCATGGTGCGTCAGTGGTCGCTGCACCGAGATTACTTGCAGCGGCGAAGCCGAGGTTTGTCTTTTGTTCGTAGATTGCAACGCGCGGGAACTCGCACCTTACCATCTCTGCCGATCCGTCGGTCGAGCCGTTGTCGACGATAACGACATTCACGGGACGGCGATGCTCAGCGGCCAACAAGGACAGCAGGCAGGTTCGCAGCAGGGCGCATGTGTTGAAGTTGACTATGATAACGGAGATCTGCGCCAACTGAATTCCCTTTCACGGAAAGAATGCGGATTGCGTACCGCCCATCCGTCTGACATGAAAGAAGAAAAACAAAGTGTGCACTCTGGAAATTATGAAACTTAAGGTTGCAACAATAGGCGTCCGGGCTCTCTCTCGCGAGGGCGGTATAGAGACATATTGCCGCAATGTCCTCTCGGAAGTTGCGGTCCTCGGGCACGAGGTTCTGATCTATACGCGCCGGCGCCATGACCCCCGTCGGGCTTGGCGCGGATTAGCTCTTGTCCCGACTGCGTCTCTTCCCGGCGGCCTTGAGACGCTCTCGCACGCCTTCATGGCGCTGACGCATTGCGCGTTCGTCACCCGCCCCGATGTCGTCAGCTTCCAGGCGATAGGACCGGCCCTTCTCGCTCCTTTCGCCCGGCTCATGGGCTTTGGGGTGGTGGTGCGGCATGTCGGAGAGGACTGGCGGAGGTCAAAATGGGGATTCGTCGGGGCTGCTACACTGCGCCTGGCTGAGCGGAGCGCTGCACGTTTCGCTCATGTCGTCATCTGCCTCAACGATGACGCGGCGAAACAATTTTGCGGCCGGCTACGTCCACGTGCCGAGGTTCGCGTGGTTCGCAATCCGGTTCCTCGGCCCGAGCCGGACGTGGGCCGGGAGGCGCTGGAACGTTTCGGCCTCACGGCCGGGCGCTATGTTCTCGCCAGTTCCCGGATAACGCCCGAGAAGGGCTTGGAAACGCTTGTGGCAGCCTTCGGGGACAGCAGCCTCGGCAAGCGAGGCTGGACCCTCCTGGTGGCTGGCGATGTGCGGCCAAGCACCGCCTACAGGCGAAGAATCGTCGCCCTGGCGGAGGCGACGCCGGACACCATCCTGACGGGAGAACTGGATAAGCTGACGCTCACGCAACTCTATGCCTGCGCCGGCCTGTTCGTGATGCCCTCTCATCATGAAGGAATGTCTTTCTCGCTTCTCGAGGCCATGAGTCATGGCCTGCGCTGCATCGTATCGGACATCCCGGCGAATCGGGCGGTCTGCGATGTGCACGGGACTTA
>DASSKX010000272.1:0-16319 GCA_035689925.1 Acidobacteriaceae bacterium | reverse complement strand
GTCCGCTCCTCCCTCGCAAATCAGGAAGGCCGGCCACCCGCCGATCCAGGCCAAAATAAAAAGGGCACCGCGCGGGTGCCCTCTCAAAACTTTTACTCTATAAGTTCAGAATATCAGGTTGAGAAAACTCGAGTCTCAACTTTCTTTTGATGACTCACTGACGCTTTCTCGCTGCGATATCTCCTGTTATCCCTGCGAGAATGTTTCCAGCTCCGGCTTCAGAAGTCCACACTCCAGAAACCACTGGGTTAGCCGGTCGAGCGCGGCTCCGTAGATTCGCGCCGTGGAGGCCCTGCTGTTTCCGGTGATCGCCGCAGTTTCCTCATACGTGTAGTCCTCCAGCGCGATATGAGCCACCGCCGCCTGCGACTGCGCATCCAGCCGCTTCAGGCATTTCTCCACGTCGAAGATAAAGATCACCAGATCCTCGAAGCTGCGGATCCGGTAACTCGACACCCGGCCCCGAAAAACAATCGTCCCCAGCACGCACGGAGTGCGCCCCAGCTCCATCGAGATCGCCAGATATCGCCGCAGCAGGGCGACGGTGTGCTTGCGATAGAACGCCAGCCCTTCGATTGGCCGCGCCCGCCATACCGGCAAGTCGTTTTCCGACAGATCGGCCGCCGCCCTCAGCACGCACGGAGTAGCCAGAACGGCGCTCATGCCGCACCTCCGCTCACATGCGCTGTCCGCCGCAGCCGCGGCCGTCCGCCGCGGCGCATCGGCCGAGGCGGGGGCAGCGTCCGCATCGTTCGCGAACACGCCGCGCAGTAGACATCCTGCGAATCGTGAGCGCGGAGCCATAGAACGCCGCACCCTTCGCAGATTTTCAAAAAGATCCGTACGTATGTCATCTGTTCTCCAGGAGTATGGCGGCCGCGCTCATGGAGTGCTGAACGCCGCCGCGGGGGAGGGAAAGACCGCACCGCTTTGTTTTTTTGCCCGGCTTGGTCCTGCGGGTTAATGGAATTCGAGAACATCGGCAAATTGCCTTGCGGCCAGTGCCGGAAACGCCTCGCTCTGCGGGCAGGCTTGCCCCATCTTCCCGTACGCAAAGTTGTATGTCTTTCCGGCGAAAGTAGTCCGACACTAAATGGGCCGCTGCCGCTGGACAAGTTACCCGGCGGTGCCTTTGTTGCCGAGCTGTCGACGTGAGTACTGAAGTGCCCTGACGTTCCTGAAGAACTGCCTCAATTGGGATTTCTGTCTGCAAACACTCCGGTAACGGGTGTATTGCTCCGTGAAAACTTTGGACAGATGAAACTTCTTGAGTTACACGAGCGTCTGCGGCTGGAGATATGGCGTCGGATCGATATGGGTGTCTTGTCGACCGTTCTTCTTGCGCGCCAAACCGGACTGGCTCAGCCTCACATTTCCAATTTCCTGCACCGGCGCCGCCGCCTCAGTCTGCCCGCGCTGGATCGCATCCTGCTGGCCCAGAACCTCAGTGTCGAGGATCTGGCCGGCTCCCCGCACCACCCCAATCCCCGCCCGGAAGAGAGCCACGCCGTTATGGATGCCATCCCCATCGTCCCCCAATCCGCGGCCATGACCTCACCCGTCATTCCCCCGCGTGCCTCCCGCGAATCGGTGCATCTGCCGGAAGAGTGGCTGGCCGCTCTGCCTGTGCGCCGCGCCGTCACCCGCCGCGGCTGGGTGCGCTTTGTCGGCGTGCGCATCACCGCCGCTCAGGCCGTCGCCATGGATCCCCTGCTGCGCGCCCGCTCCATCGTGATCCTCGACCGCCACTACAACTCGCTCGCGCCCTGTCGGCCGCCGCACCCCAACATCTACGCCGTCCGCGTTGGTGCCCAGTTTTCCTTCCGCCATGTCTCCTTCGAGTCCAGCCGGCTCATCCTGCGTCCCCGCGCCTTCGACTACCCCGTCGAACTCATCGACCTCGCCCCGCAGGACTCGCCCTCCGACCTCATCGTCGGACGCGTCTGTCTCTGCATCGCCGAGCTCTGATGTCTCTCATCCCCCGCGCCATTCGCTATCATGGCCGCCATGGATCACACCCACCCCGTCCTGATCCACCTCCCCATGCCTATCCGCACGCCACGTCTGCTCCTCCGGCCCAAGCAGCCAGGCGACGGCGCGGTCACGGCTGAGGCCGTGGCCGAGACCTGGGACGACTTACACCGCTGGATGCGCTGGGCCGAGCACCGCGACGCGTTTACCGCGGAATCGATGGAGATTCGCAATCGCCAGGTCATGGCTGGCTTCCTCCTGCGCGAAGCCGTCGAACTCATCGGCATCGAGGTAGCCACCGGCACAGCCGTCCTCTGGTGCGGACTCCACGACATCGACTGGCCGGCGCGCCAGTGCGACACCGGCTACTGGGTCCGCAGGACCGCGCAGCGGAGGGGCTTCGCCACAGAAGCGGCCAATGCCATGGTGCGCTACGCGTTCGGTGCGCTCGGCATGCGCCGGGTCGGTCTCACCCACTCGGCCGGCAACGAACCCAGCCGCCGCATCGCCGCGCATCTCGGTTTCTCCCTCGAAGGAATACAGCGCGCGGCCAATCTGCTCCCCGAAGGCAAGTTCGCGGACAGGTACTGCTATAGCCGCCTCGATGCAGCTAACCTGCCTCCGCTCGACGTCCGCTGGGGAGAAGCCGCCGTCGGAGAATAACTCCTCCGCTGAACTGCGGCACGCCCGTTGCAGCATCGCATCTCGCCGCCGACCACCACCCAACGGCTCTGCCGGAAATCCGCCTCTATGATTGTCCTGATAGCAGAACCGCTCGCCTCCGCCGCGCAAAGAGAACCGCTCGGTCGCTCCGCCCGGCGGCATTCCCCACGTTGCAGGCTGTCTCACGCATTCGTTCAGAGGAGAAACCATGAATCGACGGGAATTTCTTGCCGCTGCTGGAGCCGCATCGCTCACCTCGTCGCTTCCACGGCGCGGCTGGGGGCAAGCCTCGGAGCCGCCCCTGGAGCACCGCCTGCCGTCAACCGATTCGGACTATCAGCGCTCGAAATCCTACGTTGAAGAGGTTCCCGTTCATCAGTACCACTGGGCCTCCGATCGCGCCGTCGAGAACTTCAAAGACATGAAGTTCGGGCTGCGGATCCATTGGGGAATCTATTCGATCTTTGGCCGCCCTCATGAATCCTGGCCATTTCTCACGCTGCCCTTCGACGAGCGCCAGAAGTACAACGAGACCTACAAGACATGGAATCCCCAGCAATTCGATGCCGACCAATGGATGAATCTCTGCCAGGATTCCGGACTCAGGATGTTCGCCTTCACGACAAAGCACCACGAAGGCTTCTCCATGTTCGATACAAAGACGCGCGTGACAAACCGCGCCAACTGGATTGCTCCGGGCGGGCCGCGCATCGAAGACTGCGATCTCGCCTACAGCATCATGGAGACGCCATTCAGGCGCGACGTCGTGCATGAGCTGACGCAGGCTGCCCACAAGCGCAACATCAAAATCGACCTCTACTTCTCCCACTCCGACTGGTACGACGCTGATTTCCGCCCTTACGGCTGGCACCCGCTTCAGGTGCCATCGTCCCCCAAATTGTGGGGCTGGCAACCATCGGACGGAACCGTCCAGGAATTTTGGGACCGCATGAAGAAGCGCATGGCCGGCCGCCTCGTCGTCGTTCCCGACCCATCGCCGCAGGAAGTCACGCGCATGGTGGAGCGCCATCGTACGCAGCTCACCGAGCTCCTCACGCGCTACGGCACCATCGACATGATGTGTCTGGATATCTTCTGGGGCCCCTCCGTCTGGCCGCAGATGCGCGAGACCATACTCAAAATGCGGCAACTCCAGCCCGACGTAATGCTGCGCGCCCGCGGGATCGGCAACTACGGCGATTACTACACGCCCGAGGGCTTTGTCCCGGCCTCGAAGGAAGCCACAAAGATGCCGTGGTTTGTCATCTACCCGCTCGGCACCTCGTTTTCCTATGAGAGCGATCCGGCGAAGTACAAGGGCACGCAATGGATTGTCGATAACCTGATCGACACCGTGGCAAAAGGCGGCAACTTCATGGTCGGAGTAGGCCCCAGCGCATCCGGCAGTTTTCATCCCACCGCCATCAGCCAGCTGCACGATACCGGCAAATGGCTCAAGACTAATGGAGAGGGCATCTACGCGACGCGCCCGCGGCCCGGCACTCTCTGGAGCGAGGGCGACACGATTCGCTTCACCCGCAGCAAGGACAACCGCACGGTCTACAGCTTTGTCACCCAATGGCCAGGGAAAACCCTGACCATCGCCTCCCTCGAACCCCAGCAGTTCCATTCCGTGGAAATGCTCGGCTATCGCGGCAAGCTCGATTTCCGCTGGGACCCCTCCCATAACCTGCTCATCAACATCCCCGACGCACTCCAGGATCCCTCGAACCGCCCCTGCCACCATGCCTGGGGATTCAAACTGACCCGTTCCAGCTAAACGTGCTGGCCACAGACTGTATCGATGAGTAACAGAGGCCGCCTTGTGTCATACAGCGGGCCGGTAGAGCCGTGATGAGTTTCTCTGACATCGGACTGGATGTCCACCGGAAGACGATCACAGGATCACTTTATTCAGATCGTGATTGCCTGAGGAGCGCGTCCAGACCGGATTGCGCGATGGCTTCGTCAATCTCCGATTTGGCGCCACTCGCGGAGATACCACCGAGGAGTTGCCCATCGACTTTAATCGGCAGCCCTCCCTGATTGGGGAAGAAGTCAGGGAATGCCAGCGCTTCCGTATTGCCTTGCTTAATCGTGTCTGCTCCTGCTTTGGACGGGCTGCCGTAGAACGCCGCATGCCGCGCTTTTTTCTGGGCAAACTGAATCGTATTCAGTGGGGCCGTTTCGCCCTTTTCCAGAAAGAGCAGGTTGCCACTCTCATCGACAACGCAGATGGTTACGGAAACATGCAACTCCTTTGCCTTGGCTTCCGCGGCGGAGACCATGATCTTGATATGGTCAAGATCCAAATACTTTTTGTTTGGAAGATCGTTGGCAAAAGCCGTCATCGCTGGAAGGAGGATCGCTGCCAGGAGTCGTTTCACGCATGCCTCCGGTAAGAACTATGGCCTGTTCAATCTACCAGAGCAGTTCGTTTCTCTTCAGCCGCAAACTTCGTTACCGCGCGCCCGTGCTTTGGCGTTGCAAAGCGGCCGTTGTTGCATTGAGGCGGCAATCCTGCAGATTGGAGCGATGGCCATCAAACAGATCGATAACTTGAAATCGTCGTCGATGACCGCGCACAGACGAGTCCCGACTGGCGATTCCGGGCAATACCTACCCGGCAATGGATCTCCCACGCGTCACGCAGAACTACTCTGATGCTTCATGCGGCTCCGCCCGCGCATTCCGGCAGACCCGCCAGTCTCTGTCAAGCCTTACTTTCGTGTTCTCCCACATTCCGCGGCCTTTCCGCACCAGGAAACCCGCGCGCGATTGATCCCCAACCCGCTATCCTATAAATAGAGAGATAAACCAAAGGCTCAGCCACTGGCTGAGCCTTTGCTGTCTGGAGAAACGTCCGACGAACACCACCCCGCAGCGATCACCCCACAGGCGCCGCGGTACCGAATACCGGGACCGGCGAGGGTAATACCCGCAAGGTATTACCAGGCAACTGCCGTCAATTCAAATGCCTGCGCGAACCGTACCCCCCCGGGGGGGGTACCCCACCCGGGCGAGCGGTCTCCTCAGCCTCGTTTGATAGCATCGCCTTGGACACCGTTTTTGTGAGGTTTTCTTATGGATCAGGTCCCCTCCGCTGGCATCGGCCCTCGACGCAATGAAGACATCGCGCTTGACCTGCTGAAGTTCGTCGCTGGCACCGCGGGCGTCGGACGCCCTGCCGCAGCCTCCACCGGCTTCACCGCTGCCACCTCGCCCAAAGCCGACGACCAGGTCACGCAGCTGCTCGAGCTCTACGCCCGCTGCCTGCGTGCCGTGGAAGGGAAGCCGGCCTAAGCCGCTGGCCGGTTCGTCCCCTGCATTGACCAGCACGACTCAACTCGGCATCCTCGTCTGCGGAGCCGGAGCCTTCGGCCGCAACCATCTCCGTGTCTACCGCGCACTCGAGCGCGACGGCGCGCCCGTTCGCCTCGACGCTATCGTCGAGCCCGATGCGTCGCGCGCCAGCGCCGCTGCCGGCGAATGGAGCGTCCCTGTCTTCCCGTCCGTCGCCGAAGCCCTCGCCGCGCGCGACCGCGGAGACCTCCGCCTCGACGCGGCCTCCGTCTGCACGCCCACCTCGACGCATTTCGAAGTAGCCCAGCAACTCCTCGACGCCGGACTCGACCTGCTCATCGAGAAGCCGCTCGCCACCACCACCGACCAGGCGACGCAGCTCATCGACCTCGCAGCCCAGCGCGCGCGCATCCTGCAAGCCGGACACCTCGAGCGTTTCAACCCGGCCGTCACCGCGACCGAGCCCCGCATCAACTCGCCCATGTTCTTTGAGGCGCACCGCCTCAGCGTCTTCAGCCCGCGCTCGCTGGACGTCGATGTCGTCCTCGACCTCATGGTCCACGACCTCGACATCGTCCTCTCGCTGGTGCGCTCGCCGGTGCGCTCCCTGCATGCCGTCGGCCTGCCCATCCTCTCCCGCAAGGTCGACATCGCCAACGTCCGCGTCGAGTTCGACTCCGGCTGCGTCGCCAACTTCACCGCCAGCCGCGTCAGCACCGAACGCGTCCGCAAGCTGCGCTTCTTCCAGCCGCATCAATATGTCTCGATCGACTACGCCCGCCAGGATCTGCTGGTCATCGACGTCTCGCGCGCCGCCCACGCCGATGCCGCCGCCATCATGGCCGCCACTGCTGCCGCCGGCTCCGCCGGATTCCCCGGCCTTCACATCGAGAAGCCGCCCGTCCAGCCCGGCGAGCCGCTGCGCCTCGAAATCGAATCCTTCCTCGACTGCGTCCGCAACCGCACCGCCCCCCGAGTCTCCGGAGAAGACGGCCGAGCCGCCCTCTCCCTCGCCCTCGACATCAACCAGGCCATCGCCGAGCACGCCCAGCGCGCCGGCCTGCATCGGTTTGCGCAGCACTCACCAGGCAGATAGCAGATAGCTGAGAGCTAGTAGCTAAGAGCTAAGAGCTAGCAGCTAGCAGCTCGTCTCTAACTTTCCGCATCGTCTCCACATAGAACGCCAGGTTATGCAGCGTATTCAGCACCGCCGATAAAGATTCCTGCGCCACCATCAGATGCCGCAGATACGCGCGGCTGTACCGCCGGCATACCATGCACCCGCAGTTCGGATCCGGCGGCCCCTGATCCTCCGCATACTGCCGGTTCTTGATGTTCAGCCGACCCTCCGACGTAAACAGCAGGCCATGCCGCGCCGCCCGCGTCGGCAGCACGCAGTCCATCATGTCCACACCCATGCGTGCATACTCGGCAATCTCGTCCGGATATCCCACGCCCATCACGTACCGCGGCTTGTCCTGCGGCAGCAGCGGCAGCGTGGTCGCAATCATCTCCCGCGTCATCTCCCGCGGCTCGCCCACGCTCAGGCCGCCAATCGCATACCCGGGAAAATCCATCTCCACCAGTCGCTCCGCCGACTCCCTTCGCAGATCCGGAAACATCCCGCCCTGCACGATCCCAAACAGGCTTGGCGTCTGGTCCCGCATTTCCTGAGCCCTGTGCTCTGAGCCCTCCGCGCTGTTCTCCTCCCACGGCCGCTCATGCTTGTGTTTCAAGAAGTGCTCCCTGCTCCGCTTCGCCCAGCGCAGCGTCATCTCCAGCGACGCCCGTGCCCGCGCATAGTCCGCCGGATATTCCGTGCACTCGTCGAACGCCATCGCGATATCCGATCCCAGCGCGATCTGCACATCCATCGAGTGTTCCGGCGAGAAGAAGTGCGATGAACCGTCAATATGCGACCGAAACGAGACGCCCTCCTCGGTCACTTTGCGCAGCCCGCTCAGGCTGTAGACCTGGAAGCCGCCCGAATCCGTCAGGATCGCCCGCTCCCAGCTCATGAAGCGGTGCAGCCCGCCCATGCGCCGGATGGCCTCGTACCCCGGCCGCAAATAGAGGTGATACGTATTCCCCAGCAGAATCCGAACGTCCAGCTCTTCCAGCAGGTGCTGCGGAATCGCCTTGACCGTCGCCTGCGTGCCCACCGGCATGAATACCGGCGTCTCGACGGCCCCATGCGACAGAGTCATCGTGGCCCGGCGGCCGCCGTCCTTTGTGTTGTGAATCTGAAATGTCAGCGACACTTCGCTGATTGTATCCAGCGCTCAGTCCCGGACGTCGTCATCGCGATCCCGCAATACGGCAGGGATATCGCGGCTTCCATGCAGGACGCCGGCGATCTCAACGCTCGACTCTGTTGTGCGGTAAACGATGAAGTACGAACCTGCCCGCCAGAAGCGAAGCGGCCGATCTCCCGCCAGGTCGGTGCGAACGTCGCCTGAATTGGGAAACCTGCCGAGATGGTGAAAGCCCAGCCAGATCTCGTCCGTCACGCGAGTCGCTGCATCGGCATTCTGGAGGGCAATATAGTCCCAGATCTGCTGAACATCCTGAAGGGCAGTGGGTGAAACGATGATCTGGTATGCCGGCATTCGGAACGGAGCCTCTGTCTGCAATGCTCTCCGAGCCGGTCGGTCCGAGAGCTGCCCGGCGCCTTCAACAGAGACTCCGAAGTAACGGTCGCGTCAGCACCTCACGCGAGCTTCTTTTTGCGCTGGTCAATGTGCGCTCGCAGCCTTGTGTACGCCTCGTCCACCCCGATGCCTTCACCTCGATCCAGTTCCGCGACGCGCCGGTCCAGCTCCGCCTGAAATGCCTGCAGCGCCTGCTCCCGCTCCGCCAGACGCTGATCCCGCTTCTCCATCAGCCGCAGCGCCTCGCGCACCACCTCGCTGGCAGAGGTGTATCGCCCGCTCTCCACCTTCTCCTGCACCAATTTCTCCAGTTCCGGCGTCAGCGACACATTCATAGCCTGCCCTCCTGCCGATCACAACGATAACAGAATATGACAATGTTTGTTATCGAGTCGTGTGTTGCGCCGCCCCGAAAATACGCGCGCACCGCGTTCATCGTCCGTCCTTTGCCCGCTGGCCTTACGCGCAAACCCCGTAACCGTCCAGTTACGTTGATACCCGGGCCATCCCGTGATTTTCCTGTTCTATTCGCCTTCGCCGGGCGTACAGTGGTGCCGGGATTTCCCCCAATCGTTGTAAAGGAGGCTCACCATGTTGAAGCCTTTCCTGATTGTTCCAGCGCTGTTCTTCCTCGGCGCTCCGGCCCTTCTCCAGCAGGATCAGGCCACCACCGCCCCCGCCACGACCGCCCCCGCGAGCACCGCCCCGGCCAGCACCACACCGCAGGCAGCCACGGAGTTCAAGGTTCCAGCGGACCTCATCGGCAAGATCAATCCCGTTAAACCGACCCCGGAAGCGCTGGCCAAAGCCAAGCAGTTCTATGGTTGGGATTGCGCCATGTGCCATGGCGATAACGGCGACGGCAAGGGCGATGTAGCGGCCGAGCAGAAGCTCACCATCCACAACTTCCGCGATCCGGATTCTCTGGCGAAGATGAGTGACGGCGAGCTCTACTACATCATCCAGAACGGCAAAGGAAAGATGCCCGGCGATGGCGACCGCCTGAAAGGCGACAGCATCTGGAACATGGTTCTCCTGCTCCGCAAGATGTCCAACACGCAGGCACCGACGCAGGCTCCGGCTCAGGCCCCGACTACGGCGACAGCGCCGGCCCAGGCCCCGGCTCAGTAACTCCGGCGCGGGACTCGCGCATCGAGTCCCGCCGCCGCGTCAGACACTGCTGCTGACCGGCAGTTCCATCTGCTCCGACGAGTGCTCGTCGACCCAGGGCTGAAAGCAGGCCCGGCACCGCGCCTCGTATACTCCCGCCGCACCCACGACCACCAGCGCCTGGTTGCTGCCCAGCCGCTGTGTATGGATCGCCGGCGCTCCGCACTGCATGCACACCGCCGACAGCTTAATCACCTCATCGGCAATTGCCAGCAACTCCGGGATGGGCGCAAACGGCTCGCCCGTAAATGTCGTATCTAATCCAGCCAGAATCACGCGCTTGCCCAGGTGCACCAGCTCATTCGCCAGCCCCACCAGCGATTCGTTCAGGAACTGTGCTTCATCCACGCCGATGACTTCAATCTCATCCAGCATCGGCATCAGCACGCCCTTCATCTCCTCCACGCTTGCGACCGTCACCGCTTCCAGAGTCTGTGCGCTGTGCGAGGCGATCGCCGTCCGGTGATAGCGCACGTCGAGGTCCGGCTTGAAGCAGGCCACCCGCCGTTTCGCGATCTGCGCCCGTTTCAGGCGCCGGATCAGCTCCTCCGATTTGCCCGAGAACATCGGCCCGGTAATCACCTCAATCCGGCCCGGCGTGCGAACCGGATGCGCTGTTGCCGCCATCGCATCCCCCATTTGGATCGTCTGGAACTCTCAGTGTAGGTCGCGATCCCCGCCGCGCTTTGTGGGAAAGCTGCTCCCCAGCCCCCGTCGGTCACCTGTTACCCTGGTCCCGCTCCGGCCGCCGCTTTCGCCCCGCAATCCTTGACACTCCCCCTCCCGTACGCGATTCTATGAATCAGGCTTCCCAGCGAAGAGGATCGTCGTGTCGGCTTCGGCGGGGAACCGCGGGTCTCCGGCGGGCTTGCTCGCTGGAATCACCGTTTCCAGGTTTTCAGGTCCCGTGTGCACGCGTCGGCTGCCGGGGGCCTTTCCGTGGAGAATCATTTACGTCTCGCGTCTGGATGGAGTTTCTTGCGTCCAGACCAGAAGGACCGTGCGTTGACTCCCATCGCTCTGCTTGCGCTTGCTGCGCCCCTTGGTCTGCCCTCAGGATTCGCCTCGTTTCTGCCCATCCTGCTGATGATCGTTGTCTTCTACTTCCTCCTCATCCGCCCGCAGCAGAGCCGGCAGAAGAAATGGCAGAGCATGCTGGGCAATCTCAAGCCGGGCGACCGAATCACCACCTCCGGTGGCATTCGCGGCGTCATTCTCTCCATCCGCGAAGACGTCATCCAGATGCGGATCCCCCCCGACAACCTGCGCATTGAAGTGGTCAAGAGCGCCGTCGCCTCCGTCACCCAGGACGAAACCAAGTAGAAACTCCCATGCAGAAGAATCTGAAGACGAAAACCATCATCATCCTGGCCTTCCTGGTCGTCTCCATTTATGGCATCTTCGGAATCCCCCACGGGGTCTCCGGCACCGCCCTCAAGGACGCCCTGCTCCAGCGCATCAACCTCGGCCTCGACCTCAAAGGCGGAACCCACCTCATCCTCCAGGTCATGGTCGATGAGGCAGTCAGCACTGCCACCGACAGCGACATGGGCGGCATCCAGGCCGACCTCCAGCAGAACGGGATCAACGGCGCGACCGTCTCCAAGCCCGATCCCAACCGTCCCGAGGTCATTCAGATCACCGGCGTTCCGGCCGATCACGTCAGCGACGTCAGCGGCATCCTCAATTCCCGCTACTCCACCAATTACGACATCACGCCCGGGGTGAACAACACCTGGACGCTGACCATGAAGCCGACGGCGGTCACGCAACTGAAGCAGAACGCGCTCGACAAGGCCATCGACGTCATCCGTCAGCGCGTCGACTCCTTCGGCGTCAAAGAACCCGCCATCGAGCCCTATCAGCTGGGCAGCTATCAGATCCTCGTCGAACTCCCCGGCATCGACGACCTCGGCCGCATCAAGGATGTCATCCAGTCCACGGCCCGTCTCGAGACCCACGAAGTGATGGGCGGCCCATGGCCCGACAAGCAGACCGCCCTCCAGTCGATCGGCGGCACCCTTCCTCCCGATGCCGAACTGCTGCAAAGCATGCCTGGCGCGTCCAGCCCGGACAGCACCGCCGAATGGTATGAGCTGAAAAAGATTCCCATCTGGGGCGGCACCGACATCCGCGACGCCCAGCCCGGCCATGATCCGAATACCAACGAGCCGGAAGTCAATTTCTTCCTGACCAGCGCGGCCGGCACTAAATTCGGACAGTTCACCTCGGCGAATATCGGCAAGCAGATGGCCATCGTCCTCGACAACCGCGTGCGCGAAGTCGCAGTGATCAAAGGCCAGATCCGCGATCAGGGCAACATCTCCGGCGGCGGCATCACCGAGCAGTACGCAAAAGATCTGTCCATGCTCCTCCGCACCGGCGCTCTGCCCGCATCCATTCACTTCCTCCAGGAAACGACCGTCGGCCCCTCGCTCGGTGCTGACTCCATCCACCAGGGCGTCGTCGCCTCCATCGCCGGCATGCTCGCCGTCATGGCCTTCATGCTCATCTACTACAAGGGCGCGGGCGTCAACGCCGATCTGGCGCTGTTCCTCAACCTCGTCATCCTGCTCGGCTTCATGGGCTACAGCGGCGCGACCCTGACCCTTCCCGGTATCGCCGGCGTCATCCTCACCATCGGTATGGGCGTCGACTCCAACGTGCTCATCTTTGAGCGCATCCGTGAAGAACTGCGCGCCGGCAAGTCCCCGGCCGCTGCCGTCGATCAGGGATTCGCCCACGCCATTACGACCATCATCGACACGCACGTGACGACCATCGTCTCGGCGGCCATTCTGTTTGTCTTCGGCACCGGCCCGGTCAAGGGCTTTGCCGTCACCCTCACCTTCGGTCTGATCGCCAACTTCTTTACGGCTGTCTTTGTTTCGCGCGTCATCTTCGACGCGCTGCTCAGCAAAAAGCTGCACGGCGAGCCCATATCGATCTAGAGCGGTGAACGTTTCGGGAAACTTTCAATAGGCGGGATTTTCGTGGAATTCTTTCATGATGTAAAAATCGATTGGCTCGGGAAGAAGTGGTACTTCCTGGGCTTCTCTCTCATCTTCAGCGTCGCGGGCCTGATCTCGCTCTTCTTCTGGCATGGGCTGCCGCTGGACGTCGACTTCCGCGGCGGCACCGTCGTCCGCGTCAAGTTTGCCGAGAAGCCGAACGTGGATCACATCCGCAGCGCCGCCGATAAGGCCGGCCTCCACGACGCGCGCATTACCCAGTACGGCGCCGAAGGCAACAACGAGGTGATGGTCACGCTCTCCCTGCAGGAGACCAGCGAGGCCGCCCTCGATCAGGGACGCGCCAACATCGTCCGCACGCTCGACCAGAACTACTCCAGCACCGGTCCGCAGAACCAGGGCAAGCTCGACCTCGACAACGTCAGCCGCTCTGCTTTGGTCAACTGGCTCGAGCAGAAGGATCCCGAGCATCTGGGCGCCGACAGCAACGCCGCCGAGACCCGCTACCAGCAGCAGGCCGATGCCTTCCTGCACTTCCGCGACGACGTGCACAGCGGCATCGTCAATTCCGTCGACCAAATTCGTGGCATCGTCGATCCCGCAGTCTTCAGTGCCTTTCAGCAGGACGGCTACCTCTCCGGCTTCCACGTGCAGGGCGCCGAGATCGTCGGAGCCCAGGTCGGCAAGCAGCTCCAGAAGCAGGCCATCCTCGCCACCCTCTACTCGCTGGCCGGCATGCTGGTGTATCTCTGGTTCCGCTTTGAGCTGATCTACGGCGTTGCTGCCGTCGTCGCTTGCTTCCACGACACGCTGATCACCGTTGGCGCCTTCAGCCTTACCAAACAGGAAATCTCGCTGACGGTCATCGCCGCCATCCTCACCCTGGTCGGCTACTCGATGAACGACACCATCGTCGTCTTCGACCGCATCCGCGAAAACCTGCGCCTCAGCCGCCGCGAGCCGCTCGACGTTGTGGTCAACCGCAGCATCAATCAAACGCTGAGCCGGACCGTGCTCACCTCCGGCCTCACCTTCCTCACCGTGCTCTCCCTCTACATCTTCGGTGGCGAGGTGCTGCGCGGCTTTTCCTTTGCTCTGGTCGTCGGCATCCTGATCGGCACCTACTCCTCGATCGCCGTCGCTTCTCCCATGCTCGTGGCTTACCAGGACTGGCGCGTTCGCCGCGGAAAAGCAGCTGCTCTTCCCGCCGCTAAGAAAGCCAGGGTATGATGCTCCGGTTGGACGAAGGCGCGCTTTCCTGCATCTAAGCGCAGGTCAGGCGTGCCTTCTGAAACTCCCCCTCGGCTTCGACGGTTTTTGTGGTTGTGTGATAGAAGGAGAACCGGCCCGTTTGCCGGCCGAGCTGCCCCCTCAAACTCTGCCGCAAAATGTTACCGATTTCCCTCACAAAAACGCGCCACAGCCGGGAACATATTGGGCCCCTCTCGGTGTCTATACGAATGTCAACTATTGAAAGGTCCGAGGTAGGCCGCCATGTTTGAGAGCACTCTGTTCGAGTCAGGGCACAAGATCAAGACCAAAAGCAAGTACTACACCATTGTCGGGCTGATCCTGAACGGATCGGTACTTGCCGCGTTGATTCTCTACCCCCTCATTTATCCCGAGGCGCTCCCCAAGGCGATGATGACCACCCTGCTGGTCGCGCCGCCGCCGCCTCCACCGCCTCCGCCACCGCCGCCGCCGCAGGTTGTGCGCCCGGTCAAGGTGGTCTCGGAGATGATCAACAACCAGCTCACCGCCCCGACCCGCATTCCCCATGACATCAAGATGGTGAAGGAAGAAGCGGCGCCGCCGAATCCTGGCATCGGAGTTGCCGGTATGGAAGGCTCCGGCTCGGGTGGCGTCATGGGCGGAGTCCTCGGTGGCCTCGGCTCCGGTCCGGCCCCCGTCGTGAAAGCCGCTGCCCCGAAGAAAGTGGCCGTCTCCGCCGGCGTCATGGCCGGCGCGCGCATCGGTGGCGAGCAGCCGCAGTACCCGGCGATCGCCAAAGCAGCAAGAATTCAGGGAACTGTGGTTCTGCAGGCAACGATTTCGAAGGGTGGAACGATCGAAAACCTGCGGGTCATCAGCGGTCCGCCGATGCTGCAGGCCGCTGCTACCCAGGCCGTACAGACATGGCGCTACAAGCCATATCTGCTCAATGGTGAACCTGTAGAGGTCGAGACGCAGATCAACGTGGTCTTCAGTCTCGGCGGCTGATCTTCAAAGCCGCTCCGCCTTGTCTCGCCAACCGCGGGGCGGCTAACGCTTCGATTCCGGCCTCCCGTCTTTATCTTTGCGGAGAGGTATTCCGTCAGCGCTTTTTGGCATTTACTGCAGCAATCGCCTCAGGAGGAAAGATTCAGTGATTCTCGCTCAGATCAACCATCTCGCAGCCAACGCGGCGTCCCTCGGATTCTTCCAGGAGAATCAGACCGTCGGATTCAGCCCCATCGATCTCTGGAACAACATGGGGTGGCTGGCCCGCGGCGTCGTGTTCGTGCTCTTCATCATGTCCATCTGGTCGCTCGCTGTCATGATCGACCGCTGGCTCTACTTCAACGCCGCCCGCAAGCAGTCCCGCGAATTCGCTCCGCGCGTTGCCGGCGCCCTCAAGGAAGGCAAACTCGACGAAGCGGTGAAAGTTGCTGACCGCAACAAGAAATCTCACCTCGCCGAAGTCGTCACCGCTGGCCTGCAGGAGTTCCGCAACTACGGTGGCGGCGGCGCTGTCAGCGTCGAGCAGATCGAGTCGTCCAAGCGCGCCCTCGAGAGGGCCGAAGCCATCGTGCATGCCAAGCTGAAGAGAGGTCTCGGCAGCCTGGCCACCATCGGCTCAACCGCCCCCTTCGTCGGACTGTTCGGCACCGTCGCCGGCATCCTCAAGGCCTTCCAGGAAATCGCCACCCAGAAGACGCCGGGTATCGGCGCCGTCGCCGGCGGTATTTCCGAGGCCCTGGTCACCACGGCCTTCGGTCTCTTCGTGGCGATCCCGGCGGTGTGGCTCTTCAACTACTTCACCAACCGCGTGGAAGCTTTCGACGTCGAGATGGACAACTCCTCCAGCGAGCTGATCGATTACTTCATCAAGCAGAGCAATCGCCGGTAATCGCGGAGCAGGGACTACGGCTTCCCGCACGCCGCGAGAAGCCTGAGAGCGAGCATCATCTGATCGGGAGCGGGGTTCACTCTCCGCTCCCGCCCTCCTGCTGAGCGCGCTCTCCTGACGGACGGGAACGGATCGACGGAGTTTACGCATATGGCAATATCAGTTCGAAACGAAGGCGCCAAGGTCAACGCCAATATCAACGTCACCCCCATGGTGGACGTCATGCTGGTGCTGCTGATCATCTTCATGGTCATCACGCCCATGCTCCAGAACAAGGTGAACGTGGATCTGGCCAACAGCACGACCGCAACGCCCATGGACGACGCCAACAAGGAAGACTCGGTGGTCGTCGCCATCACCCGGGACAGCAGAATCTATCTGCGCCAGAACCAGACCACGCTGCAAACTCTGGGCACTCAGGTCAACGATGAGCTGCAGAACAAGACCAGCAAAATCGTCTATTTTCGTGCCGATGCGCGC
>DASSKX010000271.1:0-2514 GCA_035689925.1 Acidobacteriaceae bacterium | reverse complement strand
TGTCCTGTCCTCTGCGGGTCGTTCTGCGCACATCGCGCCCGATGCGGCGAATCGATCCCGCCACCACCGGCACAAAGATCAACAGCACCCATGCCAGCTTGCCGCCTAACGCAATGACCACCACAACCATGCAGCACAGCGTGCACAATTGCTGCAGAAAATCCGACAGCACCGAAGACGTCGCATACTGCACGCGCTCAATGTCATTGATCAGCGCCGAAAGCAGCGTGCCCGTCGTGTGCTTCTGGAAAAAGGAGACCGACCGCCGCAGGATGGCCTCGTACAGATCGTCGCGCATGTCCGTGATCATGCCGAACCCGGCATAATTCGCCAGATACGTTCCCGCGTAGTCGAACAGCCCCTTCAGCAGGGTGGACGCGACGAAGGCAAACGCGATCGTTGACCAGTCGTTGTGAATCCAGTGCGGTACCAGCAAATCCGGCCGAATATTGAGGTGCCACCGCTCGCCCAGCGTACCCAGCAGCGGCGTCGATTTCGCCCGCGTCGGCGCATGGGGATTCAGCACATTGTCGAAGATCGGCCCGATCAGCAGGACGCGGAAGGCGTCCATCAGCCCAACGCCGGCCGCCAGACCCACGGCGGAGAGCGCTTGCAGCCAGTAACGGCGCGCGTACAACAGCAGGCGCCAGAAACGGCTCACAAGCGACTCCAGGGGAGCCGTCGCCCCAGCGCAGGACCCGCGCTGGCCAGCTCCGGCTCGCAAGCATGCAACATCCATTTATTTTACCGTGCCAGGCAACCTGAGCCGGAAGCACAAAACAGGACTTTCGTACCCAGTACGTTACGTCCGCACTTCGTACCAACTCCTTTCGCGTCGAAGATGACTGGCGAGCGGCCACAGGCTACCGCCTTCTTTACAATCGCCTTATGACTGTCGCTCCCTCTCTCAGCGCGGAAGAACGCGCACGCCGGATTAAGCTGATCATCTTTGACGTCGATGGTGTTCTCACTGATGGCGGCATTTGGATTTTCCCCGCCCCGGCGCCCAGCACTTCCACCGCCGGACACGCGGCAGAGATGGAGAGCAAAGGCGGATACGCCATCTCCTCCGCCAGCATGGTCGAGGCGAAAGGCTTCAACGCGCACGACGGCACTGGCATCTCCCTGGCCCGGCTTGGCGGCATGAAGTGCGCCATCATCACCAAGCGCATCTCCGAAACCGTCGCCCTCCGTGCCCGCGATCTCCGCCTCGAATACGTCTACATGGGCCAGGCCTACAAAATGCAATCCGTCCGCGAGATGATGACCAAAGAAAACATCAGCCTCGACGAGATCTGCTACGTCGGCGACGACGTCATTGACCTCCCGGTCATGCGCGTCTGCGGATTCGCGGTTGCTGTTGCCAATGCGCGCGAGCAGGTCAAAGCCGCCGCGCATTACATCACGCCGAACGACGGTGGACGCGGCGCCGGCCGCGACGCCATCGAGTTCATCCTGGAAGCAAAGGGCATCCTCGAATCGACGATCGAACGCTACATCGACGAGCGGAATCCGCTTCCGGCGAATATGGACATCGGCAAGGGTGGCTTTTGAAAGCCAGAGCACGGGGTTCAAAGCGCAGCGCGGACGAAAGATCTATGACCCCACAGCTCAGGTTTCCTTCGCGACTCCTGGCCACGGGAATCATTGTTTTGCTGACCGCCGGTGGCTCGCTCTATCTGATGGCGCGCACCCGCGGCATCGAGTGCGACACCTTGGCTCCGCTGACCGTCCTCGCCACGCTGGCGGCTTTTCTCATCTCGGTCTGTTTCCGTCAGATGAGTCGTCTCGCCGATCGTCGCAGCCGCTGGTTCCTCGCCGTCTGTCTTCTCCTCGCCGCAGCAACCCTGTTCGCCGATTTTCGCTACGTCCGCCGCAACCGTGGCTTCTGCGGTGAACTGCGCCGGCAGATGCAGTCGCCGCCTACTTCGCCTTAGATCCGATCACTGCGCGGGCTCCCCCAATCGGGGAATTCTCATCGAGGAATCCCTTCACCACCGGCCCCACGCGCGCCGCACATTGCTCCGGCAGCAGATGCCCGCAGCCGTCGAAGATCTGCATCTCCGACTGCGGTATAGCGTGATGGATCGCCTCGCCTTCGCTGACTGGAATCAGATGGTCCTGCTTGCCCCACAGGATCAGCACCGGCATCTTCAGCGCGCCCAGTTTCCCGTCCAGCAGATCCCTCCGCGTCAGCATGGACTCCATGTTCCGCCGCACTACCCAGCCATGCTTCTGCTCGTAGCGAAAAATGGCACGCGCGATAAATCCCGGCACCTTCGGCGCCCCATTCGGCATCAACAGATCGTCGAGTTTCTGCAGTTTCTCCGGCGTATCCGGCACAAACAGGTTCGTATCCCAGGTCAGGTCAAAGATCAAACCTGGGCTGTCGATGAGAATGAGCCGCCGAATCTGCTGTGGCTTATCAAGGGCCACGCGCATGACGACCCAGCCGCCCATCGACCACCCCGCCAGGTCCGTTTGCGTGAGCCCCACCTCGCGCATGAAGGCTTC
>DASSKX010000270.1:0-4507 GCA_035689925.1 Acidobacteriaceae bacterium | reverse complement strand
CCTCCGGCGAAGCAGTTCGCCGCGATTGAGGAGCAGTTCAACTTCGCCGATCCCTTTGGCAAGGAGTGGCACGGCATGGACACGGGCATGGTCACTCTGAAGCCTGGGCAGAGCGTCGAGTGGCACGTCCGGCTCGAGCTGTTCCAGCCGAATAAGAGCCAGTAGCTCACGCCACTAATGGACCACGGCCCGCGCAGCGCTGCTGAGCGGGCCGTTCACTTTTAGAGACGCCTGGAAGCTGTTGCACACGAAGCCCTTGTTGCCTTTCGATAGCAACGGCCGAGGTCGGTGCCGGAGGACATCGGCGATTCTCAGCGAACCCATCCCACAAAGTAGAAGCCGCGCGCATCCTGTCGATTGCGTCTGAGCGTGCGAAATCTGAGCCCCGGGAGGGAAGCATGGCAGCAGCACCACAAAGAGATCCGCACGATCGCGAACGCGAACCCATCGTTGAATCGCAACGTCGTATCGAGCGCGAAGTCGGCACCGGACGGCCTTTCGCCTGGGCCTGGATCTGGATTCCCATCGTCATCGCCGCCTTCTGGTTCTGCGGCTGGGGCTGGGGATCCTGGGGCGGCTGGTGGTGGGGGCATGGAAGTGTTTCCTCCACGTCATCGGCGAATAACTCCAGCGTCGTCCGCGCTCCCAATCAGCCTGCGCCGGGCACGCCTGTGGCAGGGACGCCGAATCAGGCTCAAACTCCCCCACCTCCGGGAAATCCGGGGACGGCCGGCACACCCTACCGGGGAAGCGCCGCCGCAGCGAACATCACAGGTTCAGGCGTAGCCGTGCTCGACGCGCAGAACAAGAGCAGCTTCGTCGGCCAGTCTTTCACCATCAATAACGTGCCCGTACAAAAGGTCGATAACAACCATGCTGTCTGGATTGGGACGAACAATACTCGCCGAGCCGGACCGCTCCTCGCCGTCGTCTCTGGAAACGCTGCGAATACGCTGAAGAACCTGACGGTCGGTGACCGCGTGAACGTTACCGGGACCGTCGAGAAGGCCCCGCCCACACGTCAGGCAGAGCGCGAATTCTCCATCAGCTCCGAGGACGCGAATAACTTACAGTCCGACGGCGTCTACATCCGGGCCAATCAGGTGGCCCGCGCTCAACCCTGAGCGAACTCGGCTCGACACGAGCGACGGCCGTAATGCAGCCGTGACGAGCGTTTTGCGGCATTGACTGGGGCTCAGGTTCCGGGCCGACACCCGGAACCAGCAATTTTCCTGTAAACTGAAGATTCGCTAATCTCTTTCAGGAAATTGCTATGTCCATCCATCCCGTGATGCAGCGCCTTGCCGAGAAACTGAACCGCACCGACCTGCCCCCTTTTGCGCCCGGCGATACCGTCCGCGTGCAGGTCCGAATCAAGGAAGGCGACAAGGAACGTCTCCAGGCCTTTGAGGGTGTTGTCATTGCCCGCAAAAACGGCCCCCAGGGCAGCTTCACCGTGCGCAAAATGAGCTTCGGCCAGGGCGTCGAGCGCATTTTCCCCTTCAACAGCAAGGTCATCGATAAGGTGGAGAAGGTCCGCTCGGCCAAGGTTCGCCGCGCCCGCCTCTTCTACCTCCGTGGTCTGCGCGGCAAGGCCGCTCGCCTCAAGGAAGTCGAGCGCAGCTAGACTTTTTCCAGTTGTGCCAGCGCCCCGGTCCTGCCGGGGCGTTGTTGTGTTTCGGCCCTGTTTTCCACGGGCGTGCGCAAGCCATCGGGCAGTAGACTCGACGCATGGGCCAGGGTGCAAACGGTGAGCTGATTCCCAAATCTGCCAGAAGGAAGGCGGATGACGAGGTCTCAGCAGCTACCCGCAAAATGCGGATGCTGCGCTCCCTGCACTGCGGCAATAAATACGAAAAGCTGGCCCGCGCACAAGGCGCCGCGATGATCGCCGGCGTGGACGAAGTCGGCCGCGGAGCCCTCTTCGGCCCGGTTGTTGCCGCGGCCGTCATCCTGCCGCTCGATACGCGCATTCGTGGCCTGCGCGATTCGAAACAGCTTCTGCCCGAGGACCGCGAGCGTCTAGCCGACGTCGTGAAGGCGCGTGCTCTCGCCATGGCCATCGAGGAAGTCGACTCCGAAACCATCGACCGCGTGAACATCTATCAGGCCTCGCGCATGGCCATGACAGCAGCCGTCATGCGACTCGATCCGCAACCGGATCACCTCCTGATCGACGCTCTCCGCCTCGACCTGCCGCACAGACAAAGCAGCATCATCTACGGCGACTCGCTCAGCATCTCCATCGCCGCCGCATCGGTGGTGGCTAAGGTCTACCGCGACGCCCGCATGCGCGAACTGGACCTGCAGTACCCTGGCTACGGCCTCGCCTCGCACAAGGGCTACGCCACGCCGGAGCACCGCGAGGCGCTGCGGAATCTCGGGCCCTCCGTCCTGCATCGAAAGACTTTCGCTCCTGTCGCGCAGGCTGATCTGCCGTGGGACGAGATTCCTTCCGAGGACGAAGAACTGGCGTGCCCCATCGACTCCTCTGCGTAACAGCGCATCCTGACGATGAAAGTGGAGGCTTGGGCGGCGCGCTCATGCTGGCTGCGCAAGCCGGCGTGGAAACCAGCATCCTCTGCTTCACCGACGGTCAGGCCGCGCACTTTCGTGGGGAGGCTACCGGCAACAGGGAATTAGGCGACCTGCGCCGGCAGGAGATGGCCGCCGCCTGCGCCGTGCTCGGTGTTACCCGCTGCGAAGTTCTGCAGTATCCCGACGGCTCCCTCGCGAAATCGGACTACTACGAGATGACCGGGGTCATCGTCGAGCACATCCGCCGCTGGCGCCCGCACGTTGTGCTCACCTTCGGAGGAGACGGCGCCATCAATCTGCATCGCGACCATACGGTCGTCTCCGCCGTCACGACCATGGCGTTCCACTGGGCTGGCCGTGCCGAAATGTTTGCAGGAGATCAGCCGGTCTGGTTCCCGCAAAAACTGTATTACTGCAGCACCCCATTCGTTTCCGTCCGCGACCGCCCGGAACTCACTGCCGTCGCGGCGACCGTCCCCTGGTCATTGACGCTGGAACTCGGGGATCTCGCCGACCGTAAACTCGAAGCCTTCAGCAAGCACACCTCCCAGCAGGGCGTGCTGAAGCGCGTGGGCGATCAGGTGCGCCGGGCCATGCAGACGGAGCGCTACCTCCTGGCCGCCCGCCGCGGAAAGACCTCGGTGACGGAGGATACAGCGATGTTCAGCGGAATTCGTGACGATGAAAGCTAGGCTGCTCGGTTCGGCCTTTGTCCGGGCGCGCATCTCTTTCAGCAGGGGGCCTTGTCGTGGCGCTGCAGACCGAACCCGTTATTCGCACCAAGCTGTACGGCTTTACGCTCCTCAATCATCCGCGGCTCAATAAGGGCACAGCGTTCACCGAAGAAGAGCGCGACGCCTTCGACCTGCATGGCCTGCTGCCTCCCCACGTCGGCACTCTCGAAGAGCAAATCTGGCGCCGCAAACGTGTCTTCGACTCCCTCAAGACTCCGTTTGAGAAGTACAGCTTCATGCGCGACCTGCAGGACATCAACGAGACGCTGTTCTATGCGCTTGTGACCACCTACATCCGCGAGATGATGCCGATCGTCTATACGCCGACGGTGGGCGAGGGCTGCCAGCGATTCAGTGAAGTCTGGCGCAAGCCGCGAGGCCTCTTTCTCAGTTATCCGAACCGCTCGCGCATCGAAAAAATCCTCAGCCACAAGCGCTACGACAACGTGAAGTGCATTGTCGTCTCCGACGGCGAACGCATCCTCGGCCTCGGCGATCAGGGAGCCGGAGGCATGGGCATCCCCATCGGCAAAATGGCGCTCTACACCGCGCTCGGCGGCATCCACCACGAGAACTGCCTCCCCGTTCTCCTCGACGTCGGAACCGACAACGAGGAGCGCCTGGCGAATCCGATTTACATCGGCTGGCGTCATCACCGCGTCCGCGGCCAGGAGTACGACGAGTTCATCGAATCCTTTGTCTCTGCCGTCGAGAAGCGCTGGCCGCACGTGCTCCTGCAGTGGGAAGACTTCGCCGGGACGAACGCAGCCCGCCTGCTGAAGCGCTACCGCGACCGGCTTTGCACCTTCAACGACGACATCCAGGGAACCGCCGCCGTCGTCCTCGCAACGTTGCTGGCCGCGATGAAGTCCGCCGGTGTCTCGCTCCGCGACCAGCGCATTGGCATTCTGGGCTTCGGTTCCGCCGGAATCGGCATCGCCAATCTTCTTGTCGCCGCGCTGCAGAACGAGGGCCTCGGCGAGCCGGAAGCCCGCCGCCACATCTATGGCATGGGCCGCCCTGGCCTGCTGGTCGAGGGCATCGACGGCATCCACGACGAGCAGAAGGACTTCGTGTGCTCGCGTCAGGACATCCAGGGCTGGAGCGTCAAGGATCCCAGCCACATCAGCCTCGAAGAAGTAGCCCGCAACGCCAAACTGACGATTCTCATCGGGGTCGCCGGCAAAGCCGGCATGTTCACCGAAGGAGCGATCCGCGCCATGGCGCAGAACACG
>DASSKX010000269.1:0-8492 GCA_035689925.1 Acidobacteriaceae bacterium | reverse complement strand
CAGCCCCTGGCTTCCGAACTGGGCCGGTCACACCATCCTCGACTACTTCACCGACGACCGCATCTACTTCGACGACAATCTAAAAGCCATCCGGACCTTTCCTGAAACCATCTTCCTCCCCGGCTTCTGGTCCGAATACGGAATGTGCACGGAGCCGTCGGCCTTCGGTTCCGCCTCCATGTGGGGCGAGGACGAATTCCCCTTCGCGAAGAAAGTCCTGCACGCGCCCGCCGAGGTGGACCGGCTGGAGAAGCCCGATCCGCGCAAACACGGGCTGCTACCCTTCGTCATCAAGCGCCTCCAGCACCTGCAGCCCGAGATCGAAGCGGCCGGCCACAAGATCCGCTTCGCCGTCGCGCGCGGCCCGCTCAACATCGCCTCCTTCCTGATGGGCACGCCGGAATTCCTCGAGGCCACCAAAACCGATCCGGAGCGGATGCACCGCCTCCTCGACATCGTCACGGCTTTCCTCGTCGACTGGATCGCGTACCAGCGCGAAGTGTTCCCAACCATCGACGGCATCATGATGCTCGACGACATCGTCGGCTTCATCAGCCGTCGGGACTTCGAGGCGTTCGGCCTGCCGTATCTCCAGCGCATCTACAGCGCCGACGTGACGGTGAAGTTCTTCCACAACGACGCGCCCTGCAAAGCGTCCGCGCCGCTGCTCGAATCTGCCGGCATCAACCTGCTCAACTTCGGCGTACAGCACACGCTCGTCGACATGAAGACGTGGACCAGCAACCGCATCGCGCTGCTCGGCAACGTCCCTCCGCGCGACGTGCTGGCCGAAGGAACGCCCGACGACGTAAGGCGCTCGGTCGACGAGATTCTGCGTCCCATTGACGACCGCTCCCGCCTGATCCTCTCCTGTGGCGGAGGCATGCCGCCCCGCGCGCCCACAGAGAACATCAAAGCGCTGATCGCAGCCGTCGAAGACCTGACGCGCTAACCTCGTCCGCGACCTTCAACGAGATCATCCCGCAGAAAGCGCAGTCACACACTGCTCCGCAAATCGCCATTTGGCAATTTGCAATCTTCCGCTAAGTTGTAGATGGATTTGGTGGACCTGGTCGGGATCGAACCGACGACCTCTTCCATGCCATGGAAGCGCGCTCCCAGCTGCGCCACAGGCCCACGCGGGACTATCCTATTTTCATGGACCGGGAGCAATTCGTCAACGAAGCGCAGACCTCGCCGACCGCCCAGCACTCCACAGCAAAGCAACCATGTCCGCAAAGCACGCATCGTGCAGCAGATATGCCTCAAAAATGTGCTCTTCTGGCGGCAATTCTGGCCTGCCTCGGTCTCACTGTGCTTCTGCCTTCTTCCCTGCACGCGCAGCCCGCCGCGACGCCTGCGCCGACCTCCACCGTCTCGACCATCATGCGCCCGGCGCTCTCGCAGGTCGCGCAAACCGTCAATTCTCTGAACATCCGCAAGTGGAAGGCCCCGAACCCAGTGCGCGAGGAGGCGACAAGCAACGTCGCCGCCATCCAGCGCGACCTCAACGGCACGCTGGCCACGCTGCTGCAGCAGGCGGACGCCGCCCCCACTTCGGTTCCGGCTGCCTTCGCGGTCTACCGCAACGTGGCAGCGCTGTATGACACGCTGCTCCGCGTCGTGCAAACGGCCGAACTGGCCGCCCCGGACAGCGAGATCAATCAGCTGGAGGCCACACTCAAAACCCTCGAAGGCGCCCGTGCCAATCTGGGAGACGACATTCTCACCGGCACGCAGAGGGAGCAGGCCGAAGTGGCCCAGCTGCGCGCGTCACTGGCCTCCGCGACCGCTGCTGCCCGGCAGCAATCCCATACCACCGTCATCGATGACGGCCCGGCACCGGCCAAGACCACCCACAAGGCCACAACTCCCAGAAAAAAGAGCACAAAGACCACCAGCAAACCGACGGACCAGAAGCCGCAGCCCTAGCTCTGGTTCGCGCTCTGGATTTGCGGGAACCCTGTCCGCCTTCGGCGTGTCTAAGTAAAGAAGAGTGAGCGAGGCACTTGAACCGGGCATGACCCGGTACGCCCGGACGGCGTGCCGGGTTCCGGGACAAATGCCCGCAGGATGCGTCACTTTCCTGTTACGCTGAAGGAGTAGTTTTGATGGCGGGCACGGCCGTGGGCAATCTGGCAGGGGTCATCAGCGTTCATCCCGAAGAAGCTGTTGTGATTCAACAGCTCAAGGCGGGGTCTGAAGAAGCCTTTGCCTGGCTCATCTCCCGGTATCAGCAGCCCCTCTACAGCCTCATCTACCGCATCCTTCCCAATCCCGGCGACGCTGCCGACATCACCCAGGAAGTCTTCGTCAAAGTTTTCCGCGGCATCTCCCGCTTTCAGGGTGAGGCCAGCCTGCGGACATGGATCTATCGCATCGCCCTCCATGAAGCGCTGAACCAGCGCCGCTGGTGGTCCCGCCACTCGAAGCGCGAGGTCACCATCGAGTCCGACGACGCGCCCGGCGCTGAGGAGCACCGCCCCGGCCTGCTCGAAAGCCTCGTCGATCACCACGAGTCGCCCTTTGAAGCAGCCGCGCACGCTGAGATGGCCAGCCATGTCGAGGCCGCCCTCCGCCACGTGCCTGAGCCGTTCCGCACCGTCGTCGTCCTGCGCGACATTGAAGGCTTTGGCTACGAAGAGATCGCGGAAATTCTCAACGCGAACCTCGGCACGGTGAAGTCCCGGCTCATGCGTGGACGCGCCCATTTGCGGAGCCGCCTGGCACCCTACGTCGCGGCCAATCGGGTCTCATCCTCATCGTCGTCTTCTTTGTCCGTTTCCCACGCCTGCTCAACTGAGGAGGCTGTATGACCGCGTGCACGTCCGTTCGGGCCCAGTTCTCTGATTATCTGGATGGAAATCTCACCGGAGTCGCGATGCGCACCATCGCCGACCACCTGGAGGGGTGCAGCGATTGTGCTGCGGACTTCGGTGTCTGGCGGCAGATGCAGCATTCCCTGGCCACGCTCGGCCCCATCCGCCCGCCCGCCGATCTCGGACTGCGCATCCGCGTCGCGCTCTCGCAGGAGCACGCCCGCACTGCAAAGAACACGCTGAACCTCTGGAAAGTTCGCTGGCAGAACACCGTCGCACCGCTGCTGCTGCAGGCTTCAGCGGGGCTGGCCAGTGCCGTGGTGCTCATCGGAACGCTGGCGTTCCTCATTGGAGCCTTCGCCGCGCCGGAACCGGCTTCCGCTCGCGACGAACCCATCGGCATGGCCTCCAGTCCGCATTTTCTCTACTCCGGTTTCGAGGCCGATTCCGGAACCGTCTCGCGCCGCGGTACGCCTCCGGTCACAGTCGAAGTCTTTGTGGACTCCCAGGGCCGCGTCTACGACTACGACATCGTCGCCGGCCCAACGGATCCCGCTACGCGCGCCTATTTGGAATCGTTGCTGCTGACCAGCGTCTTCCAGCCGGCAACCACCTACGGCCAGCCCGTGCGTGGCGTCGCTCTGCTCACCTTCTCCGGCGTTTCGGTGCAGGGCTGAGCTGCTTTACTCGGCACAGAATCCTGATGGAAGCAATGCCCCGGCCATGAGCCGGGGCATCCTGCTTTTGTGGGCAGGGGTAGGGGACAGCCCCCTCTGAAACCCCCTCAGGAACCCGGGGGGTACCAGTTCCGCATCTCCTTGCAATTCACATGGATGCCATGGACCCTGGGGGGTAAAAAGGGGTACCCCGTTCATCTCAGATATTCGCGGATAAACGGATCGTCGGAGCGGACCAGCTGCTCCGTCGTGCCATCGAAGACCAGCCGTCCCTGATGGAGCATCAGGAAGCTGGTATGTGGATCGAGCTGTCCCGGTGGCAGAGGCTCCATGTCGTTCTTGACGCGGCTGAAGTGGTGGGTCGCGAGCACAAATGCGTCCTGCAGGCGATGGGTAACGACCAGCGACGTCGTGTGCGAGACGTCCCGCTGCTTCATGACCAGCTCGATGATCGTCGTTGAGGTAATCGGGTCGAGTCCGGCCGTGGGCGAGTCGTAGAGAAGAAGCTGCGGATTCGAAACAATGGCCCGGGCGATGGCGACCCGCCGCCGCATGCCCCCGGAAAGCTCCGAGGGAAACTTGTCGAGTGTGTGGGCCAGCTCGACGAACCGCAGAGCCTCCGTCACGCGAGCCTCAATCTCGTCGTCGGGCACGTGCTCCTCAATGAGCCGATAGCCGACGTTGTCCCGCACTGTCAGCGAATCGAAGAGCGCACCCTCCTGGAAGACGGTGCCGATGGAGCGCCGGACCTCGAACAAGTTGTCCTCGCTCATGGCGCTGACTTCCTGCCCGAAGACGAAGATGCGTCCGGCGGTGGGGCGCAGCAGCCCGTTGACCAGCTTGAGCAGGACGCTCTTGCCCACTCCGGCCGGCCCGAGGAGAATGCGCGTCTCCCCCCGCCGAATGGTGAACGAGATACCCTGGAGCAGCGGCTCGGGACCGAAGCCGATCGAGACGTCCTCAAAGACAACGACGGGCTCAGCCTGTGTGGAAGGGGCGAGCGGAAGCCCAGCCTGCGGCGGGGGCGTGGGTTCGAACGCGCCAGGGGCAGCCATGCGCGGTCACCGTCCGAAGAGGTCGAGCATGAGCCGGATCACGACAAAGTCGCTGGCGATGATGAGCACGGAGGAGACGACCACGGCCTGTGTGGTCGAACGGCCCACGCCCTGCGTGCCGCCCCGCGTCCTCATCCCATAGAAGCAGCCGATGCTGGCCAGGATAAAGCCGAAGAAGAGCGGCTTGATGAGTCCCTGCAGGATGTCCGGGTACATCAGCGACTGGTAGGCGTTGTGAAAGTACTGCGAGCCGTCCTGCCCGAGCATGAATACCGAGACGAGTCCGCCGCCCAGAATGCCGACCGCGTCGGAGACGATGGTGAGGAAGAAGAGCATCACCACCGTGGCAACGATGCGCGGCATGACGAGCTTCTTCAGCGGATCGGTGCCGAGCGCGCGCATCGCATCGATCTGCTCGGTGACGATCATCGACCCGAGTTCGCTGGCCATGCCCGAAGCGTTGCGCCCGGAGACCATGAGCGCGGTTACCACCGGGCCGATCTCCTTGATCATCGAGAAGCTGACCAGCTGACCTGTGAACGCCGTGGCCCCAAACTGCGTCAGCGTCGAGGCCGACTGCATCGCGAGCGCGCCGCCCAGGAAGAACCCGGTGAGTACAACGATGGGCAGCGACCCAACTCCGATCAGGTCCGCCTGCAGGAAGATGTCCGACCCGTAGAAGGGCTTGCGAAAGAGATTACCGACGGCGCGGCCGGAGAGCTGCGCGTAATCCTGCACCGCCGAGATGCCCCGCTTTGCAGCTGAATCGATGGTGGCGAGTGGCATAGTTCCAGCCCGAAATTTGAGCGTAGCACAGCGTGCGGAGCCGGATCAGGATCAGCCGAAGCGCTGGAAGTGGCGCCAGAACTCAGGCCACGGCAGCCGCGGCGCTCCGCAAACGAAAATGTCCGGGTGATACTCGCTCTCCTCGTTGCGAAGGCCGAGCGGGTTCACGACGTGCCCTGCGACGCGACAGTTGGTGAAGGTGCGGTCAGCGCTGTCCGCATCGAATCCGAGAACAATGAGCGTGGTGGGCGGCGGCGAGGGATAGCCGCGGTACCACGCAGAGTTGGTTCCGCTGATTGCAGCCGGCAGGTGGTACTTCGCTCCGAGAATCTCGATGGCTCCGCCTTCGCCATAATTGCCGACAATCACACCCACGCTGGCACGCTGCTCGGGCGGGAGAGAGTCGCGAATCGAGGCGACCGTCTGCACGATCTGCTCCCATCCGGTTTCTTCACGGAGGTCGCCATTGTTGGCAAACGCGAAGCGCATGAGCGGACCGCTCGAGGCAATGGGCAGGACGATGGCGGCGATGTACGCTCCGGCTCCGACGACGGCAGTGAAGAACAGCGCTTCGAGGCTGTAGCGCCAGCCGGCCTTCAGCGTGGCGAGCCAGCGCTCGGCCTGCACCCCGCCCATCGCCATCAGCATTGGATAGACGCCGGCGGTGTAGTAGCCGCGCCCTTTCGAGACGAAGAAAATGGCCACAGGGATCACCGCCATCCACCCCAGCACGCGATAGCGGCGGCTGAAGAAGAACCCGACAGCGCCCGCAATCCAAAGCGGGGCAGAGAAGAGGTTCGTGCAGATCCAAAACTGGTCGCGCAGGAATCCGTTGGCGCGGCCTTCGCCAACATCGCGCACGTGGATGTGGTGCAGGAACGTGTACGAGATGAAGTGGTGCTGCACCTGCCAGAGAATGTTCGGCAGCGCGATGAGAATGGTGATGGCGAGCGCGCCAAAGAAGTACGGGCTCAGCAGGTAACGTCGCGCGCGCGTGAGGAGGAATCCGCCAAGGATCCCGGCAATGTAGAAGACAATGGCATACTTCGTCATCACGCCGAGCCCCGTGAAGGCGCCGATCGCCAGCCACCAGCGTGGGTTCTCCGAACGCACCAATCGGATGACACTCCACGCGATCAGTACCCACCACAGGAAATCGAAGCTGGTGTACTGAAACTCGGTGCCGTTGAAGAGCGGCAGCGGCGAAAGCGCGACGCAGACCGCCGCGGCGACTTGCGCGAGACGTCCGCCGCCGAGGTCGCGAGCCATGACGCCGCTCACGAAGACCGCGATCCACTGCGCGATTACAGAGAACAGCCGCAGGCCAACAAGCGACAGTCCGAACAGGCTCAGGGCGATGCGCTCGAGAAACGGATCGAGCGGCGGATAGGCCACATAGCCCCAGTCGAGGTGGCGCGCGTTCATCAGGAACTGCAGCTCATCCCGATGGAATCCGTAGCGCGAATTCGTGAGCAGATGCGCAACGGCGATGACGCTGGCGATCGTGACGAGCGCGGCCGTTGCGGTGCGCGGGCGAACGTCGGCTGGGGCCGCGGTAAGGGTTTCAGTGGTCTGCATCGCGCTCCTTTTCGAGAGGAGGTACGGAGGAGGAGGGGAGCAGGTTCCCACTATACCGCTGGCGTCGTCCCGCGGCGGGCATCGGCGCGGGTCTGGTTGGATGAGCAGAGGGCCGCGAGGTGCGGCCGGGTGCGGCTCTAGCTTTCGTTTCGGTAGAGCATGTCGCGAATGGCCCGGCGGCGCGCCTCGTTGGCTTCAGCGTTGTTGGGAAACTGTGCGGGCGAGGATGCTGCCGGCTCGTTCGCTTCCGGCTCGCTGCATGCAGGACAGCGATTGGCAAACCCAGGCTTGTCCGGTTTCAGCTCGAACTCCTCTCCGCAAACGACACAAGTTTTGATCGGAAAAGGCATTTCCTGGTAAGACGCACGAGGGCGCCGTTTGGATTCGGCGCGTCCCGGCGGAAAATGATTCTGCCATATTTTTGTTGGTGGAGCTTACAAGCAGCCATTAACCTTGCCTCCATGGCTCTGGATCGCAGGGATTTTCTGACCGTCACCGGCCGCTTCGGCCTCGCTTCCACTCTCTTCCCGGGCGCGCTGTATACGCTGGCAGCGCAGGCGCAGAACGACGAACAGAAGCCGGCAGGTCCCGAGTTGCCGAAGATTACCCCGGAGATGATCGATCAGGCGGCAGCCCTCGCTGGGATCACGATCGCGCCGGAGTACAAGCAGGCGATGATCGGAGCGCTGAACCAGCAGCGCGCGGGATACGAGGCAATTCGCAACCTGCATCTGCCAAACAGCGTGCCTCCTGCGTACGTTTTCGATCCGCTGCCCGCGGGCGCGAAGGTGAATGCGCAACGCGAGAAGCCTGTGTACAGCAAGGCTCCGGCGACGCTCACGGCTCCCGCGAATTTGGAGGACCTGGCGTTTGCTTCGGCCATGGAAATGGGCGATCTGGTGCGGCGGAAGAAGATCTCCTCGACGAACCTGACAGAGATGTATCTGCGGCGGTTGAAGCGGTACGATCCGCAGTTGCATTTCGTAATTACGCTCACGGAGGAGCGCGCGATGAACCAGGCGCGCGAGGCCGATGCGGAGATCGCGCGCGGCCATTACCGCGGCCCGCTGCACGGGCTGCCCTGGGGCGCGAAGGATCTGCTGGCCGTGAAGGGTTATCCGACCACCTGGGGCGCAGGAGGATTCGAGAAGCAGGTCATCGATGAAGATGCGACGGTGGTCAAGCGCCTCGATGCCGCCGGCGCCGTTCTCGTCGCGAAGCTGACGCTGGGCGCGCTGGCGATGGGCGACAAGTGGTTTGGCGGGCGGACGCGCAATCCCTGGAATCAGAAGCAGGGCTCCAGCGGCTCGTCGGCCGGTCCTGCATCCGCCACGTCCGCGGGCTGCGTCGCGTTTTCCATCGGGTCAGAAACGCTGGGCTCCATCTCCTCGCCGTCAACGCGCTGCGGCGTGACCGGTCTGCGGCCGACCTTTGGTTTTGTACCGCGCACCGGCGCCATGGCGCTGAGCTGGACCATGGACAAACTGGGGCCGATCTGCCGCTCCGTCGAGGACTGTGCGGCGGTGCTGGAGGTGATCTATGGGCCCGACGGTCAGGATCAGTCCGTCCGCGACGCA
>DASSKX010000268.1:0-2887 GCA_035689925.1 Acidobacteriaceae bacterium | reverse complement strand
ATCCGCCCCCGCTGCCATTTTCAGCGTTGAACCAGCCGCTGCTGTTATCCAGCGTCTTCGACCAGGTATACGAGGCGATGGTGTTCCACGACGACGAGAAGCGCTTCTGGAACGAGACGAGCATCGCGTTGTAATTTGCATAGCCGGTGTCGGTGGAGTAGTGCCATCCAGGCGCCATCCACGGCATGTATTTGTAGGAGTCGATTGTCGTCAGCGGCGTGCCCGCAGGAGACGGGTGCTGCGCCGTGTTGGCGAATCCGGTGTAGTCGAGGCGCGTGCTCTTCGATCCGGCATAGCCCAGGCTGAAGAGCATCGATGGCGTCAGCTGCTGCTGCACCTGCAGGTTGTATTCGACCGAGCGCTGATCCTTATAGCCGGGCTGCGTGACGTAGCCGCCGCCGGTGGTCAGCCAGGGACTGGTGGCAATCACCGGGTTGGGGAAATTGCCTTCGAGGCTGGTGATGGCGGTCAGCGGATTGCCGGGGCCACCTTCCCACACACCCTTCTGCGAGAAGTTCACCTGCTGGCTCGAGATGCCGGTCGTCCACGGCCAGGTCGGCCCTTCGATATTGTTCTGGACCCACTGGCTGCGGGCGGTGATCGTATCGTAGAGAATGCCGGCTCCGCCGTTGACGACGGTGTTCCTGCTCACCTGCCAGGCGAAGCCGAGGCGCGGTCCAAAGTTATCGCTGATGGGCGGACCGGACTGTTCGGTGCCGTTTGCAAAGACGATGTTTTCGCTGTGAGGAACGCTCGCGATGCCGCCCGGAATGCACGGATCGACGAAGCCGGTCGCCGGACAGGCTCCAACCTGCTTCTGAATGATGTAGCGCTGGTGCGGGATGTCAAGGATGTTCGCGAGCCGGTCGTTCAGCATGTGGATGCGCGGGACGTAGTCATAACGGAGGCCGTAGTTGACGGTCAGATTGTTCCGCAGCTTCCAGGAATCCTCAACGTACGCGGACCAGAGACTCATGCTGAAAAAGTCTTCGGAATACTTCGGATCCTGCGCCGTGAAGGTGTCCGGCAGACCGAGCAAGGCGGAAGCCGTGGAATTGCCCGTTTTTGAGGCGTTCACATTGCTCGTCGTCGAATCGCTGAAATTGAACTGCTGAAAGAGATTGCGCTGCAGCCGGTTTTGGTAGAGGTAGTCCGCGCCCGCCTTCATGGTGTGCTTGCCTTTGATCCACGTGAGGCTGCCGCCGCCGTTCACCACCGGATTGCCGCGATAGAGTGTTCCCTCGTTTCCGGCGTTTCCGGTGTTGTAGGGGCCGGCCAGACGGATGTACATGCCGCCGTACTGGGCCAGGTTGGTGAAGCCGGCGGCGCTCGCCGCGGCATATCCGCCCGGCGCCGCGGCCTGGCTGAAGGCATACGGCTTCAGCATCGCGCCGCCGCGCACGTCGAGAATCAGGTTCGGTCCGAATACATGCGTGTAGCCCCCGCCGAAGTTGTACGCGTGATAATGCGAGACGTTCGCATCCACTGTTCCGGCGACTGGCGAGGTGTCATAAACCCACATCTGGCTGATACGGCCAAAGCCGAAGTTTTTGTCGCTCTTGTGCACGTCGACGCGGAGCTGATAGCCGTTGTCGTTGTCGATGTGCGGGCGGCCGTCGATCAGGTTGTACCCGGCCGCTTCGTTCGCCACGGAGTTCGGCGGGAGGTAATACGACTTGATGTAAGCCTGCATTACCGGATTGATCATCGTCGACGGAATCTTCATGCAGGGCGATCCGCCGGTCTGCGTGCCGTCGGCGTTCGGAGCGATCGGGGTTCCGCCGGCATCGCATTTGAACGGCTGCACCGTGCATTTTCCGCCGCTGCACGTCGTCGAATAGGGGTTGTAGAAGGGGTGCTGGTAGTAGGACCAGGCCACCTTGGAGAAGTCGCCGCTCAGCTCCTGCGCGGTCGGCACCAGCGTTTTGTCCAGCACCGGGCGGCTGTAACGCCAGCCCTCGTACGCGCCGTAGAAGAAGATCTTGTCTTTCAGGATGGGGCCGCCGATCGCGCCGCCGAATTGGTTCTGCGAGTAATGTCCCGGCGGAGCAGGTGTCGTGGACGACGCACCCGGAGCGCACCGCCCGGCCGAGCAGAAGTCGGCGAAGGTATCGCGGGCGTCGAAAATGTTGTTGCGCAGGAACTCCCAGGCCGAGCCGTGGAACGCGTTGGATCCGGAGCGGGAGAGCATGTTGACCACGCCGCCGGTGACAAGGCCATACTCCGCCTGGTCCATGTGCGACTGCATCTTGAACTCCTGCATGGCGTCGATGATCGGCAGGAACCCATAGATCGCGCCGCGCAGGTCGGTGTTCACGATGCCGTCCATCAGGTAGAACGTCTCGCGGTTCTGCTGGCCGAAGAAGGATGGCTTGTAGAATGCCGAGCCCGGAATTGCCGTGACTCCCGCATCGGTCGTGCTGATGCCGGAGCCCTGCGCCGTCGAAACCGGCGTCACGCCCGGCGAGAGGATCATCAACTGCGTGAAGTTGCGGCCGTTCAGCGGCAGGTTGAGGATCTCCTTCGACTCGATCACGTTGCCCAGTTCTGAGCTGGAGTTCTCAAGCATTACGCCTGCGGTGGACGCATTCACCGTGACGGTTTGGTTCTGTGCTCCCACATTCAGGGTCTCGTTTTCGGTCAGCGTTTGGTTCACGACGAGATGAAACGGCGGCACCGCGAGCTTCTTGAATCCGTCGCGCGTGACGGTCATGGAGTATTCGCCCGGAGTCAGGTCGACAAAGGCGAAATAGCCGGAGCCGTTCGTCGTTGCGTGCGCCTGCACGTTCGTAGCGACGTTGGTCAGAACGACGTCAGCTCCCTGGATGACGCGGCCTTCGTTGTCGGTAATGGTGCCGTTGACGCCTGCTGTGGACTGCTGAGCGGC
>DASSKX010000267.1:0-12045 GCA_035689925.1 Acidobacteriaceae bacterium | reverse complement strand
CGAAGTGGTTGCGCCACAGATCGTAGCCAAGAACAACCTCCGCCTGGCCGGCCTGCTCCGCATCGAGAGAGCCGGTCAGGGTGCGGCCAATGGCCGCCTGCACGCCCAGTACGTCGAAATAATTCGCGGAGACCAGCGCGCCGTAGATGCGCTCCGGCTTGCCGGAGCCGGTGAGCGCCATGAAGTCATCGTGGTAAGCGAGCATGCCGGAGACGGTTTTCGCCTGGCGGCGCAGGTCGGCGTAATCGAGGTACGACAGCGGCGGGGTCGGGTGCTCGCTGCGCTCGCCGCGCTGCAGGGTAATCATTCTGCCGGTTTCGGCGACGCCGGGGATGGGATGCAGCAGCGTTGCGGTGATCCAGCTCAGGATCGTGGTGTTCGCGCCGATGCCGAGCGCGAGCGTCCCGATGGCCAGCAGCGTAAAGCCGGGGCTCTTGCCCAGCTGGCGCAAGGCGTAACGGATTTCCTGGAGCAGTCCTGCAGCCATGGCGCGCTCCGATCCGGCCGCAACCGGCGGGGATCAGTATGGACCCGCTGCTGACGGCCGACTGTGACCCCGGTCACGACCGGACCCGGCCGCGTTGACCGCCTTCTGCGGGTGGGGCTATATTCCAGGCCAGCGGTAGGGGCGCTCAGCATGTCCGTCGTGATCCGCACGCTCGCCTACGCCACGCTCTTTGTTGGCTTCCTCATCATTTACCTGCCGGCGCGGATCCTTGCGATGACGGGCGCGAATCTGCCGTCTTCAGGCAGCGCTGCGCAAATCACAGGGATCATCGTGGGCGGGCTGGGGGCTGCGCTGACCTTTGCGTGTGTCGCCAGCTTCATCCGGATGGGCAAGGGGACGCCGGCGCCCTTCGATGCGCCACGACGCCTGGTGATCCGCGGGCCATACCGCTACGTGCGCAACCCGATGTACATCGGAGCCGGAACGATTCTGGCCGGCATTGCGATCTATTTCGAGAGCCCCGCCGTGGTTCTCTACGCGATCGTGTTCCTGCTGCTCTTTCACCTGTTCGTCGTGTTCTGGGAGGAGCCGACGCTGCGCAGGAAATTCGGAACGGATTACATCGCGTATTGCCATCGCGTGGGGCGCTGGTGGCCGGGGCCGCACACCACTGCGCGGTACAGCAACAGCTCGTCGCAAAGCTGAAGCACAGGCGCTCGCCCTGACTTGCCCTCGGAAACCAATTACGGCCCCCGTCAGTGTCTCCCTGCCACAAAGACAATAGCGGTGGCAGCGAGGAACACAACCTGGATGAGGATCCTCGGCACGAGAGGTTCGACCGGGCGGCCGGCAATATTGAGGCGCTTTCGAGCGGCATAAGCATTGGCCGGGAAGACCGCCAGCAGCATCAGGAAAAGTCCCAGCGCGGCGTACGGCGCTGTCGTTCGCACCATCAGGCCGACAGCTCCGAAAAGTTCCAGGATCCCTGTGACCGCGACGAGGAGGTCCGGTCGCGGAAGAGAGGGAGGCACCATGGCCACGAGGTCGGGACGCCGTTTGCCCCAGTGCGCGGAAGCGGTCAGCAGGAACATGCCTGCCAGCGCGAGGCGGAGAGATGTCAACCAGTCAAACTTGACGGGAAGCTGAAAGTGCCCGAGAACGCAAAGCAAGCCGAACAACACGATCAAAACAATGAAGGGCACCATCCAGTTCCTCCTTCGGTGGACCCCGCCGGCCACAGCAGCATTGCAGATTCGGCGTAGGGTTTATCGAAGACGATACCTGTTCCGCGATCGCTGGTCGCGAACAAAGTGGCGGATGAAGCGCGACCAGCGCGCCTTTACGCCAACTGGTATGGGTCGTGATGACGAACTGCAACGACGCGGGAGGTCGCGGGCTGCGGATTCAGCCTACCCTGCGTTCCTCGTCGAGGACTTCGTCGAGCATGCCGCTGAGCGTGTGAGCACGAGAGCGCAGAGATGCGGCATTTTCGCCGGGAGCAGTAACGGCGGCATAGCGTTCGGAGAGGCGCGCCAGCTCATCGGCAAAATTCAAAGCGGCGAGCACGGCGACGCGCAGCGAATCGACGGTGCGCCCGTGAGCGGCGACGGCGCGCATCTTCGCGTCGACTGTGGCTGCGAGCTTTTCGATGTAGGCCGGATCGCTGGCCCGCAGCCGGTAACTTTGGTCGTAAATTTCTACGGTGACGGCCTGTGTCTCGGGTTGCTGCCTTGCGTTCATGAAGAGATTTCGTCCAGTTGCTTCAGAAGCTTTTCGACGCGCTGGCGGACCTGCTCGCGATCCCGCTCCAGCGTGCGAACCTGATCCTGGCTCTGTTCCAGCTGAATGGTCTGAGCCTCAAGCTCGCTTTGCAGACGACTCGCCCGCTGTTCGGCTTCGCTCCGTGCTGCTCGCTCGCTCTTCACCAGCTCGATGGCGCGCAGCACGCGCTCTTCCAGCGCAACGAAATCGTCGACGACTACCTCAGGTTCTTGAAGGCTCACGGCTGACATCCGGTTCTCCTGGATTCGTTTCGGCGTTCTGCGCGCAGTATAGCTCCATTCGCGCGGTGAAAATCCGGAAATGCCGGAGGGAATACGATCGGTTTCCTGAGGAGCAGGTTGCGTCAGCAGTTAGCACCAGGAGTGAGGGATCGGGAATCAGAAATCACGGCAGGTCCTTTTGATCCTGATTTCTGATTCCGTGTGCTCGGCACTGCTCAGGCGGATCGATCCAGTTCCCTGGTCTTCGATCCCTGATAGATTTCGTCGTTGACCCCGGGGCGTCCCACGTCGCCCTTGTGCACGTGCATGATGCGGGGCTTCACCTCCTGGCCGACGCTGGTGTCCGGAGCGCGCTCCTCCGCATCGTCCGTCATGCCGTGCTCGGGAGCCTGGCGGTGATACTTTGCCGCGTCGCGGCGCGCCTCATCAGCGTTCCGGGCGTCCTTGCCTGGTTCTGCACTTGGTTCTGCCATGCGAACCTCCTTCTCTCAGGGAGTCCGCCTGGAGCCATGCTGTTGCCCGTGAGCTAGTGAATAGGACCGTGAATCAGCAACCAGAGCACGAGCCCGATCAGCGCCGCCAGCAGAACGCCGATCGCGACCGCAGCCTTGCGCACGGTGGACTGCACGGCGCGCATGTCCTCCATCACATCCGTCGCGTCGGATGCGGTGCGCTCAGCCGCTTCGCGGGCGCGCGTCACCTCATCTTCCAGACGCTTCATCTGCGACGTGTGATCCTGCACCATGTTGCGCAGATCGCGCTGGTTCACCGCGAGTTCGCCCATGTTGCGGGACAATTCTGTCGTGGTGGCCGCGGTCTGACCGACTTCCACCAGGCGCGAGATGAACGGCAGCACGCTGCGAACCTGCATGAGCGAGTTCAGCATCTGCGCCTGCTCCGGTCCGGGATCGGGCACCATCGCGACAGATTCCACATTCACCTGTCCGGTAGCGGGCTTCGGCGCCGGCTCATCGGAAGCCAGCGCAATCAGCCGGTCGACTGCCGATTCGGTCGGTTTTGGGGGCATGGGGGACGTGTTCCTGCTACCACTATAGTCAAAAGGAGCCTCTGATTCGGGAGGCTTCTCTGTGGGGAACACGTTCAGGTCCGGCGGCAACTCGAAGGTGATGGGCAGATCGGCACGCCTGGTGGGTTCGGACACTCTTCCCTCCGCAAGAACTGATCTGAAAGGGATGACGTCCGATTTTTGAGCCCGGCACTCAGCTCTTTTCGGTCTTCTCCGCGGACTGCTGGCGCAGCGCATGCACCACGACGCGCAACATCTCTTCTTCCGGAGCCGGCTTCCCTGTCCAGATTTCAAACTGACGCGCACCCTGGTGGACGAACATCTCCACTCCGGTGACGACCGGCAGGCCCTTCTCGCGAGCCATACGGATCAGCGGCGTATCGATGGGGTTGTAAACCAGGTCGAACACCAGCCGCGCGTTCAATTCCTTCGGCTCCAGAATGCTTGCTGGCTTCACGCCGCGCATTCCCACAGGCGTGGTATTCACAATGACGTCGAAGCTGCTCTTCGCCAGCTGCTCCTTGCGGATGGTCTTCGCCTTCGCCTGGCGCGCCAGCTTTTTCGCCACTTCCGGCGTGCGATTCCAGATGAAAACCTCTGCGCCCTTCTCGACCAGTCCGAAGACGGCGGCCCGCGCCGCGCCCCCGGCGCCAAGCACGAGAATCTTCGCGCCCTTCAGCTGCAGACGGCGTTCCAGCGGTCGCACGACAGCGGCAACGTCCGTATTGAAGCCGTAGAGCTTGCCGTCCTGCGCGCGCACCACCGTGTTGCAGGCCCCGATCTTCTGCGAGAGCGCGTCGGTCTTCTCGAGATGCTTAATGATCTCCGTCTTGAACGGCATGGTGACAGCCAGGCCGTGCAGCGGGATCTCGTTCACCAGGGTCAGCAGGTCGTTGAGCTTTGTCGTCTGCAGCGGCAGGAAGACAGCGTTCACCGTCTCGCGGCGGAAGGCGATGTTCTGCATCAGCGGCGAGAGCGAATGCTTCACCGGGTTGCCGACGACGCCGTAGACCTTGGTGGAGAGGTCGATCTGGTCGATGCGCCACGCCTCGCGCAGCGTGCGTGCTTCGATCTGCCCTGGACCGGTTTCTTCGCCCGCGTGCGCGGAAGCGAAGGTGAAGACGCTGCCGGCGCGCAGGCCCAACACGCGGCTGATGGTTCCCTGCTCGCCCATCGTGATGCCGATCAGCTCGGCTTCGTCGCGGCGGCGCTCGAGGAAGCGCATCATCGTGATGTTGTCGGTGAGGTTCTTCGCCGTCGAGACGATCTTCATGAACTCCGGCTGGAAGGGCCGGATGCGCTCGAAGATCTTATCCAGGTCGCGGGTGGCCTCAAAGTCGTGATAGCTGACGATGAGCGCCGCGCCGCGGGAGCGCAGGCGCTGCATCTGCGCCGGCTTCATGTGCTCGGCGGTCTGCAGCTCCACGTCGATCATGTGGCATCCGGCGAGCGCAGCCTTCTCGAGAACTTCCAACTCCGCAGCGATGGCTCCGCGGAACTTGCCGCCGGTTGCCGCGCGACGGCAGGTCGCGATGGCGGTCACTTCTCCGCGCTCGTAGAGAAAGGTTTTTATCTTCGGAATGATCGCCAGCGGATTGGGCAGGTAATCGAGGCGAAACTCGACGAAATGATTCTCGCGGATGATCTGCTCCGCGTTGCGCATCATGTCGGCGGGAGTCGGCCCGGTGATCGCCACACAGATTTTGCCGATCCGCGAGCGGATGAAGTGCGCCGTCATCGCGGGGCGCTCCACCGTGCCATGGATTCCGTTTGACACCGGAGCCGCCGGATCGATGATGGCCGCTGCGCGAGGCGCAGGGGTCTTGTGGCCGCCGTTTTTCGACGAGCCAGTACGAGCCGCCGGGGCCCGGTCCGCGATGGAGCCTGCCTTCATACCCGCAATTGCCGCATATTAAAGAGGTTTGCCCCCCGTTGCAAGAATAATTCCATTTAGCTGGACGTTAGACGATCGTGAATGCCGAAGGACGATTACCAACGGCCAGGGCACGCCCACGCACTTTCGTACCCCGCTCCCATTCTGCCTAACTATATAGGATTGAGGTACATAGTCCGTGGTTTCGGGCTTTTCCACCAGCCCGCGCAGGCCGTGCCGACCTACAATGACAGCGTCTCATGAAAAAGATTCGTGTCGGCATCCTCTTCGGCGGCCGCAGCGGCGAACATGAGGTTTCGCTGCTCTCCGCCGCCTCCGTCCTCAAAGCCATTGACCGCTCCAAATACGAGGTGATCCCGGTCGGCATCACCAAGCAGGGTCAATGGGTTACAGCCACGCACGCAGAACGGCTGCTGGCCGGGGAGAAAGCGGAGGCGGGAGCCGAAAAGCATCTCCGCGCCGGAGATCCCGAGGCTACCCCTGGGGCCGCCGTCCTCCGAAAAGGCGAGTCGGTCATCGTCCCGCCGGTTCCGCAATCAGCCCGGCAGTCGGGCTCGCAATCCGGGTCGGAGCACACCGCAACGCTGGTGCCCTTCGAGCGGGATGCGCGCTCGCTGACGCACACCAGCCCCGAAGCTGTCCTGAATCTGGACGTCGTCTTCCCTGTGCTGCACGGGACCTTTGGCGAGGACGGAACGATTCAGGGACTCTTTGAGCTGGCCGGCATCGCGTACGTCGGCTCGGGGGTGCTTGGGTCGTCGGCAGGCATGGATAAGGACGCGATGAAGCGCCTCTTCGCCTCCGTCAAGCTGCCGATGACGAAGCACGTCACCTTTCTGCGCGGCGAGTGGGAGAAAAGCCCGCGCAAGATCGTCGCTCGGATCGAGGCTGCGCTGCGGTATCCGCTGTTCGTGAAGCCGGCGAATCTGGGGTCGTCGGTGGGAATCAGCAAGGCGCACGATCGCAGGGAACTCGGCCCGGCCATCGATCTGGCTGCGCAGTTTGATCGCAAGATCGTCGTGGAACAGGGCGTCGGCGGCGCAAAGGGCAAGCCGCGCGAGCTGGAAGTGGCCGTACTGGGGAACGACGATCCTGAGGCGTCCGTCGTCGGCGAGGTTGTGCCCGGGAAGGAGTTCTACGATTACGAAGCGAAGTACCTGAGCGAAGGCTCTGACCTGATCGTGCCTGCGAAGCTGACGAAGGAGCAGACGAAGCAGGTGCGGGAAATGGCGGTCCGCGCCTTCCAGGTCTGCGACTGCTCGGGTCTCGCGCGCGTGGATTTCCTGATGGAACCGGGCAAGTCGGGACGCGTCTACGTCAACGAGATCAACACGCTACCCGGTTTTACCTCGATCAGCATGTACCCGCGGCTGTGGGCGGCGTCAGGCGTCCCGTATCCGAAGCTGATCGACCGGCTCATTCAGCTGGCCCTGGAGCGGCGGGCAGATAAGGATCGGAATCGCTACAGCTTGTGAAGCAGCGACAAGGGCCGGTGATGCCATGCCAGGCGCCTGCCTTTGCTTTTGACTACCGGCTCCAGGCTACCGGCTACCGGCTGCGCCTCCGCGGTGTCTAGAATAGGAGGCGGCTGTGTGTTCCCTGCTCCGCCGAGATTGAAAGGAGTCGCTCGGAATGACCCTGCTCGATGCTCCTGCGTATAACGAACGCCGCGCGCGCCGCAACCGCATCCTTGGCATCACCGCACTGGTGGTCGCGATTGTCGTCGCCATTGGCGCGTGGCTCTGGTTTCTGCAGGTGCCGTGGCAGCTCTGGCACTGGCCGTCGGATCACAAGGTCAACAAGTTTATGGCCGCCGTCGAGAGCGGCGACTTCAACAAGGCCTACGGGATGTGGAACAACGATCCCAACTGGCAGCAGCACCCACAGAAGTACGAGCCCTACAACATCAACGAGTTCATGAAGGACTGGGGTCCGAATAATCCGGACTACGGCACGATCAAAAGCCACCAGATCTTCATCTCGCACCGTGTGGGTAACGGCGTCGTCGTCGGCGTGCGCATCAACGGGCAGAACAAGCCGCTCTTCCTGCGCGTGGACGACAGCGGGACGATTGGGTTCTCGCCGGTGGAGCTGTACTCGGGACCGTAGATAACGCTCAGAGGATGGCGCGAGCAGCTGGCCAAGCCCGGTCTCGAACATTTTTGAGACTCTACTTACCCCAATTTGGTATTCTGAGAATAGAGAGAGAAACAAAGGCTCAGCCCAGCGGCTGAGCCTTTTTCATTGGAGCGATGCATCGATTACCAGCTACACAGACTATCGGGCGCACGAGAGGGTAATACCCAAAAGGTATTACCTCGGAAGATCAGCAGAATCAAATAACTCGCCGAACGCCCAGGGGGAGAGGGGTATACACCAGCACTTCGCGGAGTTCTAACCCTTTCAAGCCGTGACCGTCTGCAGCGCTTTGTCCAGGCTCGCCTCGTCCTCCACATTCACGCACGTCTGGCTGCGGTCGATCTGGCGCATGAGGCCGCTGAGCACTTTGCCCGGGCCTGCCTCGACAAACGCCGTGGGCGCCTGTGCGATGAGCAGGCGAACGGACTCCACCCAGCGCACCGTTCCCGTCACCTGGCGGATCAGCGCTTCGCGCAACTCCGCGGGCTCCGTGACGAGTTTCGCATCGACATTCACGGCCACGGGAATCCGGGGTGCGGCGAAGTCAATGGCACGCAGCAATTCCGCCAGGCGATCCTGCGCGGGCTGCATCAGCGCGCAGTGGAAGGGCGCGCTCACCTGCAGCATGACGACGCGCTTCGCACCGCGTTCCTTGCAGAGCGCTGCGGCGCGCTCGACCGACGGCGCCTCGCCGGAGATGACCGTCTGCTCGGGCGAATTGAAGTTCGCTGCAGAGACCACCTTCTGCGTCTCGGCCGCGGCATCGTCGCAGGCGCGCGCCGTCTCTTCGCTGCTCAGTCCGAGGACGGCGGCCATCGCGCCTTTGCCCTGCGGAACGGCCTCCTGCATGAACCTGCCACGCTGCCGGACGGTGCGCACCGCATCCGCAAACGGCAGGGAGCCGGCCGCGACGTTGGCGGCGTACTCGCCGAGCGAGTGCCCCGCGACCAGCGCCGGCGTGACGCCCTTTTCGGCCAGGACACGGAAGGCGGCGACGGAGACGGTACAGATCGCCGGCTGCTGGAATTCTGTCAGCTTGAGCTGATCTTCCGGTCCTTCAAAGCAGAGCTTCGAGATGGAGAAGCCGAGCGCGTCATCCGCTTCTTCAAAGGTCTGCCGCGCGACCGGGAACTTGTCCGCCAGATCGCGGCCCATGCCTGCGTATTGAGAGTTCTGTCCGGGGAAGAGGAATGCGAGTTTCGTCATCGTCTGCCATGATACCGGGCGGCCGCGGCGCGACGTTCAGCACGCAGCAACAGTGTGCGCAAGCGTACACACGCAACTTCGCGCCATCAGCGCCGCTGTGAAAAATCCTTTTTAACTTTTTCCGGGGGTGCTGCGTCTATTACGGAGAGGCGCGCGGGGCGTGTCCTCAACGGTTCGCCCCTGCTGCCCTCAATGGAAGCCCCGGTGGTTCGTGGGTCCGCCGGGGCTTTTCTTTTGCTTGTGCGATGCTACGCCGAGGCGGCCAGGTTAGCCGGTCGCACCGCGCTGATCGCCGGCGCAGTCGACGCGTGATGCGTCAACCGATGCACGAAGTGATACGGCGGCCAGGGGCCGGACAGCTGCATCTGGCAGTCCTTCATCAGCACAGTCGCGCTGGAGTATTTGTTCTGGTACCGCTCCACGTGGGCTGAGTCGATCAGGTGCGCGATGTCCAGCAGCATCTTGCCCGGTTCCACGCGGCGGCAGGTCACCTCTTCCGCCAGGGGCGCGAACATGCGGTGCATCTGGACGGTAATGGCGCGCGCCTTCGTTTGCCGCTCGCGCTGTAAGGCCGCATTCTCCCGCAGGTTGGAGAGATAGGCTTTGCCCACCGTCGGCACCGGGAGGGCCGGCGTGTAGCGGCGGATCTGATCCTTGCAGCAGTCGTCGAGCAGAACCTTCAGGTGCATCTCCGCCTTGCCGCGGACGCGCTCGATGTTGGTGAGGAACTGGCGCTGGTTGGAGCGGATCGACCGCCGGAGCGCCTCGTCATCGGAGAAAACCGTTCCAAAGCGGAAAGGCAGAACGGTGGAATTCTTAAAACAATCGGCAATGACCCGGGCGTGCTCGACACCGGCTTGCTGATTGAGAGTTTCTGAGGGGGAATACTCGCTGACGATTACGGCGAGGTCACTGGCTGGGTAGAGGAAAATTTGATTGCCCTGGATCCCGGTCACTGATTCCATTGGAATTGGTTTCCGGTGACGAAGAAGTTCAGGAAAGGCCTGTCTTTCGGTTATGCAGTAGGCATACCACGCCATAGAAAGTCGCTCCGCTTGCTGGTTTGGGAAAGGGGTTGGAACAGCAGCTTTTCGGGGATGGACATGGCTTTCTTTCTGGCTGCCCGCAAACGGCACAGGCAAGTTCGAACTGACCCGTATGCTAGCCCTGCGGATGAACGACTGGCAACAGGCTTACGGCAATTCCCCAAGAGCGTTAGCCGTGGAAAACGATCTTGTTTTTATAGAATAAATAAAATTGAAGTGACGTGAACAAGAAGTGACTATTGGCACCTTGCCATTTGCTGCCGCCCCGACCGGTTACTCGGCAGATATCCCCTTCAGTTGCTCAGGGCTATCCAGGTCGAAAGCTCCGTCGAGCCATGAAACCGCCTGTGTTTCTGTCGGGTGGCGCTCGATCACGTCGCGGGCGCCGCGATCTCCTTCAATCTGCAGCAGTTCGGAGAAGAGACGAGCGTTAAAGATCGCCGGTACGCCCAGCCGGCCACCGTATGCAGAGGCCGTGATGGCTGTAGTTCCGCCACGATGCTGGGTCAGGAGGGCACGCAGATGGTCTCCGGAGAGGCGGACCTGGTCGCAGACCAGCAGGAGCACAGCGTCGGCCGAGACCTGCGCGGCCGAGACTCCCGAGCGCAGCGAAGACGCCATTCCCCGGCTCCAGTGGGCGTTGGTCAGCGCCTGGACGGGCAGGCCCTGGAGCTCCGGACGCATCTGTTCCGCAGCAAAGCCCAACACCACCCACACCGGCGCGCAGCCAGCCTGGACCGCGAGCCGTGCCGTACGGCGCAGCAGGCTTTCACCCCCAACCTGAATCAGTTGTTTGGGCTGGCCCAGACGCTCTGAGGCTCCGGCGGCCAGAATGACAGCAGCGATGCGGTCAGACATGGACCGGCGAGGGCTTCTTCGCGCCGCGTCCGGAAAGCACCGCCTGCACTTCCGCCGTGACCGACAGCGCGACAGCCGCTGGAGTGTGGCCGCCGAGGTCCAGCCCCACAGGACTGTGCAGGCGCGCCATGCAGTCGTCGGCGGTGTGGCCGAGGGCCGGAGCAATTTCGCCCGTGAGCCGCTCGGTGCGGCGGCGCGGGCCGAGGATGCCGAGGTACTTCAGATCGAGTGGCAGCAATGCGCGCAGAATCTGCCGGTCCTGATCGTAACTGTGCGTCATGACGACGGCGGCATCTGCTTGCGCCGCTTCGCCCAGCGCGGCGTCGAGGCCGATCACACGCGCCGCCTGCGGGAAGCGGTCACGGCGGATCATCTGCGCCCGCCCGTCGGCGACGGTCACGTGCCAGTCCATCTCCGCCATGAACTCGACCAGCGGCTTCGCATCGTCGCCCGCTCCAAAGATGAAGACAGACGGCGGAGGCGCGAGGTACTCGACGAAGAGGTTGGCAACGGTGCGCGACGCTCGTGCGTTCAGCGCGTCGGCGGCAATTTCGGCCGCATTCCCCAGCGACGCGCGGCGCCAGGCAATCTCACCGGCGTCATTCAGGAGCAGCACAGTTCCCGGAGTCTTCGCGCTGGTGTCGGTGACGACCACCCAGGGACGGCGCTCTTCGACCGTGCTGCGCAGTGCATGCAAAGTATGGATGGCAGGCTCGCCGCGTTCGAGCAGCACGATCACGGTTCCACCACAACCCAGGCCATAAGGCATGTCGCCGTCGTCGTCGAAGAAGCTGCTGTAGCGCTGAATGGCCGCGCCGTTCTCAGTGAGCCACCAGGCTTTGCGCACGATCTCACCTTCGAGGCAGCCGCCGCTCACCGTGCCCGCGCGCTCGCCGCTGCGAGTCAGGATCATGCGCGCTCCGGGCCTGCGGTAGGCGGAGCCCTCGATGCCGACGACGGTCGCGACGCACACCTCGTCCTGCGCTGTCATGGCGCGCTTCGCCAGGTCGAGGGTTCTCCGCAGTTCCGGCACGTTTTTATGCTACTCCGGCGTGTCCACTGGCCCCTGTCGGTTCGCCGACCAGTTGCTCGATCCGTATCGGCAGCCTGCGAACGCGCACGCCCGTGGCGTGATAGACGGCATTCGCAATGGCCGGAGCCACGCCGGCCAGGCCAATCTCGCCGATGCCGCGCGCTCCGTACTCGTTGACGTGCAGGTCGGGATACTCGACGAAAATGCAGTCGAGGTCGGGGACGTCGGCGTTCGTCGCAACCAGGTAGTCGGCGTAATTGTTGTTCAGTGGCTTGCCGTTGCGACGGTCGTAGTACGTCTCCTCGAACAGACCCATGCCGATGCCCATCACCACCGCGCCGATGATCTGGTTCTTTCCTGACTTGGGGTTGATGATTTTGCCCGCGTCGAT
>DASSKX010000266.1:0-4203 GCA_035689925.1 Acidobacteriaceae bacterium | reverse complement strand
CGATGTTCCATCCGGACGCCGAACCTCGATCGGATTACCGTTCGCTGCAACCACATCTTGCAAAACACAGCTTAGTTTCACAGTACCTTGCTGGACGTCGGTGCGGTTTAAAACGGGCTTCATCGCTGACGAAGCTTTCAGCATCTGGACCGGCCCGTTGACGAGTCGCTCGACTGTGGCAAATTGCCACGGGACCTTGCCCGCCGCACCAACTTCGTATCGACCCCTGTCGGTCCCGTAAATTGTCCATTCGACATCGGCAGATTTATACGTCATCCTGTACTTCTTCTCTCCAGCCCACCACTCCTCCCAGATGCCCTGCTCCTTCGGCTGCCGCTCCTCATCGAGCGTCTGCCACGTAGCGCGTACATGCCAGGGCTGCAAATCCGCGCCGTGCAGGCCATTAAGTTTTGAGGCGAGTTGGAGTAAGGCGGCGGGGTCTGTGGGCACGACCGGAGCAGTTGTTTGCGCTGGAGACGGAGCACTTTGGTTCTGCTGAGGGAGACCCGCATTAGGCAAACAGCAACCGAAGAACACGAGGGCAACGACTACGCGCGAGCGATTCATAGCCTGAAAGGAAGTTGGCTCACTTTATCGCGGCGCGTTGCTCTGAGCCAAGTTATTTCTTCGGATCGCCGATACGGAGGTGTTCGAGTTTGGCCTGCGCGGCGTCGGCGGTGCGGACTTCGCATTCCCAGAGGACGAGGACGCGCCAGCCCAGCTTGCGGAGGGCGGCGCGGTTGGCGTGGTCGCGGGCGACGTTGCCGGCGCGCTTGGCGGCCCAGAAGTCCGCGCGGGTGGCGGGCTTGACCGAGCCGTATTTGCAACGGTGACAGTGCCAGAAGCAGCCGTGGACGAAGATGGCGGTCCGGAATTTCGGCAGGACAATGTCGGGGCGGCCGGGCAGGTCTTTGCGATGCAGGCGGAAACGGAAGCCCATCGCGTGCAGGGCGGAGCGGACGCGCATTTCGGGTTTTGTGTTGGTGGAGCGGATGGCGGCCATGTTGCGGCTGCGCTGCTCGGGATTGTGCACGTCGGTCATCGGAGAAGCCGGTCGCCTGTAGCGGGTAGCCGGTAGCAAAAAGCCGAGCGAGTTAGCGGGTTAGCGAATCGGCAGGCGCGCCTGGTTCGACTGGAAGAAGGATACCGCTGGAGGCGAGGACCGCGGAGCCGTCGAGCAGTGGACGCAGCGCACGGGCGACCGTCGCGATCACCGGAAGCGCTACGCTGTTGCCGAACTGCTTGTAGGCCTGGGTGTCGGAGACGGGGATGCGGAAGGTGTCCGGGAAGCCCATGAGGCGGGCGCATTCGCGGGGAGTGAGGCGGCGGGGCGTTTTGCCTCGGCCGCGACTCACCAGAATTTCGGAGCCATCTTTGTAGTAGCGAGCGGAGAGGGTGCGCGCGACATCGTCAGGTCCGACCAGGCCGAAGCCGAAGCCGTTGCCGGCGGCGCGATGCCTGGCGGCGTAGTTCCGGAGGTAGCGCCAGAGGTGGGCGCTGAGCACGTACTTCGGATTGACTGCGCCTTTCGGTGCGAGGGTGTAGGGCGGCTCGGGCGCTTCGCTCGCGTCCTCGGGGTGCAGGATGGTGCGGAGCGTGGGGCGCGTGAGCGGCAGGCTGAGATCGTCGAGAAGGAAGCCGCTCGGCTCGCGGAATCCGGCGATCAGGATGCGCTCGCGATGCTGCGGGACGAAGTGCGCCGCGTCGATGACGCGCCAGGTGATCTGGTAGCCAAGCTCGTCTGCCAGGGTTTGCCGGATCACCTGGAAGGTGCGGCCGCGGTCGTGGTTCAGAAGGTTCTTGACATTTTCGAGCAGAAAGGCGCGCGGCTGTTTCTGCGCGATGATGCGCGCCACGTCGAAGAAGAGCGTCCCCTGCGTGGCGCAGGCGAATCCGTGTGGGCGGCCGAGGGCGTTTTTCTTACTCACGCCAGCGATGGAAAAGGGCTGGCAGGGAAAGCCGGCGAGCAGCACGTCGTGATCGGGAATACTATCGGCCTCGACCTCGCGGATGTCTCCGGCGATAAGGTGGATCTCGCCGAAATTTGCGGCGTAGGTCTGGCGCGCGAAGGGGTTCCACTCGCTGGTGAAGACGCAGCGACCGCCGGCGGCCTCGAATGCCATGCGCATGCCGCCTATGCCGGCGAAGAGGTCCACGAACGTAAAGGCGGGGAAGGTGAAGGAGGCGGCACTCACCAGGCTATTTTGCTCTTTTTGCCGCCGTTTTCCTGGTGCCTGATGTGGTTCGTTTGGCCGCGGCCTTTTTCGCGGGCGTCTTTTTGGCCGCTGTCGTCTTCGCGGCGCGTTTTGCGGGGGACTTTTTGCGCGCGGCGAGGGTTTTTTCGGTCAGCGCGGCGGTGAGTTCGGCCAGGGCAATGGGGCGCGCGGTCTTGCGGAGGCGCTCGATATCGTAGAACTCGCGGCGGGCGCGCAGGAAGATGTGGACGACGAAGTCGACATAGTCCAGCAGGATCCACTCACCGATGCGGCGGCCTTCGACGGAGTTGGCATAGGTGCTGAACTCGCGCTTGAGGCGCAGCTCAATTTCGTCGGCGATGGCCTGGGACTGGCGCTCGTTGGCGGCGCTGGTGATGACGAAGAAGTCGGTGAAGGCGGAATCGGCGGGGTCCAGCTGGAGAACTCGCGTGTCCTCGCCTTTCTTATCGTCGCAGGCCGCGATTGCGGTCAGCACCATCTTGCGCGTTTGCGTGGATGCCATGCGTGAGTTGAAGCGCTCCTCCTGAGGTGATGCTACGTCATGCGGCGGAGGATGCGCCAAAGGAAATCAGGCCGGGGCGCGTTTGCCGTACAGATCGTGTTCGCGGATATAGGCCTCGACGCGCGGATCCAGCATGGCGCGCACGGCTTCTCGGCGCTCGAGGGCGTCGCGAATTTCGGTTGCCGAGGCGCGCTCGGCGAGATCGGGCAGCAGGTAGAGATGGGATGTGCGTCCGGCGCCGTTATGCAGAGTCAGCACATCGGGGCCGGTGCGTTCGGCGGTAACGCCCTCGGGCAGTGCGGCGGTGAGGCGGTCGAGATCGAAGCCGGGGCGCGCCGCGACAACCATGTCGCAGGCGAAGAGGAGGTCGGCGGCGCGATGCCACTGGCCGATGGTGAGAAAGGAGTCCGCGCCCATAACGAAGTAAATGCGGTTCTCGCCTTCGAGCGACGCACGCAGGGCGCGAATGGTGTCCAGCGTGTAGTTGGGGCGGTTGTCGGGGTGGGGGGCATCGACCAGCGATACATCGAGGCCGGGTTCGCCCTCGATGGCGAGACGGGTCATCGCGACGCGATGGCCGAACCCAGCACGTGGGCGGTCGCGCTTGAGCGGCTGCACGCCGACGGGCGCGAGCAGGACGCGGTCGAGGCCGAGGCGCTCCATGGCGAGGCGCGCCAGGGCGATGTGTCCCCGGTGCGGCGGATCGAAGCTGCCGCCGAAGAAGCCGATCTTCATTTGGCATTGAGCATACCGCGTCTGAATCCGGTAGCGTTGATGATGTGAGGCATCTGGCGTTCATCGGACTGGGGGCGAATCTGGGTGATGCGGAGCGGACGGTGCGCACGGCAATGGATGAGCTGGCAGCAGCCGGGCACGTCACGGCGCGGTCGTCGCTGTATCGCACGGAGCCGGTGGGCAATCCGGACCAGCCCGCATTTGTGAATGCCGCGGTGCAACTGGAAACGGATCTGGAGCCGGAGCTGCTGCTCGCGTTTCTGCTGGAGATCGAGCGCCGCTACGGACGGGACCGGCAGGTGGAGACGCCGAAGGGGCCGCGCACGCTGGATCTGGACCTGCTGCTGGTCGATGGAGTGGTGCTGCAGACAGAGGGGCTGACGCTGCCGCATCCTCGGCTGGCGGAGCGACGGTTTGTGCTGCAGCCACTGGCGGAGATTGCGCCGCATGTGCGGCATCCGGTGCTGGGGGCGACGGTTGCGGAACTCCTTGCGGGGCTGCCGGATGCGGGGCCGAACCGCGCAGAGGCCGTGCGCCGGCTCCGGGAAGGGCAACCTGAGGGATGAATCTCACGTCCATCCGCGTGGCCGCCTTGAGAACCCTGCTCGTCTTTTTGTTTGCTGCTCTACCGCTCGCCGCACAGGTGCGCGGCACGGTGCTGGATGCGCACGGGGCACCTATTGCGGGCGCGACGATCACCGACATGGCTGGGCACAAGCTGGCGATTTCCGCCGCGGACGGGAGCTTTAC
>DASSKX010000265.1:0-8891 GCA_035689925.1 Acidobacteriaceae bacterium | reverse complement strand
GGCTCAGGCTTGGATCCTTGTTTCGGAGGTGGAAGTGCGGCCGGCTTCCTGGACTCATCCACCGGGGGCACCATCTTCACCTCGAATGCATGCGCCTCGCCGCCGTTCATCGGCAGCTGAAATAGCTGCGTGTGTTCACCGCGATGCGCGAGGAACAGGATGCTCTTGCCGTCGGGCATCCACTCGGCGGAGTTCTCGCCTCGCTTGTCATTTGCAGCCGAGTACGTCAGCTGGCGCGCGGCATTCTGGCGAATATCGACGAGCCAGATGTGTGTCTTGCCGCCGTCAGCCGTCGAATCGGCGATCTGTACCAGTACGCTTTCGCCGTCCGGCGAGAGCCGCGGCTGCGCGATGGAGCGGATGTGGCGAAGATCTTCGTTCGAAGGGAAACGATGGGCGCCCGCGGCATGCGCGAGCGCGACAGAACAGATGCAGGCCGCGAGCACTGAGCGGCCGGAGATCGTGCGCATGCAGGAAAGCATATCGCACCCTGCATCAGGGCTTGCAGACTGTGAACCGAGTGCGGGGGCTCCTGTAAACTCGATGGACCGTGAACCTGCCGGTCCAGTCCGAACCCCCGCCGGGCTTCTGGGCCTCCGTACGCGACGCGCTGCGCGGCAGCCACCAGGACTACACCGCGGGCGACCTGAACCGCTCCATCCTGCTGCTGGCGATTCCCATGGTGCTCGAGATGGCGCTGGAATCGCTCTTCGCGGTCGTCGATACATTCTGGGTGGGACGACTCGGTGCTGACGCGGTCGCGACGATCGGGCTGACCGAATCTGTCCTGGCGCTGGTCTTTGCCATCGGCCTGGGCGTGTCGCTCTCGACGACGGCCATGGTAGCGCGGCGAATCGGGGAAAAGGACCCGGAACATGCGGCCATCTCCGCGGTGCAGGCTATTGTGCTCGGCGTGTTCATTTCCGCGGGACTGGGCATTCCGGGCTGGATTTTTGCGCCGCACCTGCTGGGGTTGATGGGTGGGACGCCGGCTATTGTGGCGGTGGGATCCGGGTACGCGCGCCTCGCGCTCGGCGGATGCGGTGCGATTATCCTTCTCTTCCTGAACAACGCCATTTTTCGCGGGGCGGGCGATGCGGCCATTGCGATGCGCCTGCTGTGGGTCTCGAATGTCATCAATCTCGTGCTCGATCCCTGCTTCATTTTCGGGCTCGGACCATTCCCGCGTCTCGGCGTAACCGGCGCGGCGCTCGCGACCCTAACAGGCCGCAGCATTGGCGTGCTGTATCAGTTCTGGCGATTGCTGCGTGGCACGGAACGCATTCACGTGCTCGCGCGCCATCTTCGGCTGCATCTGCCGGTGATGCTACGGCTGCTGCGCATCTCGCTCACGGGCATTCTGCAGTTTGCGATCGCTAACGCCAGCTGGATCGGACTGGTGCGCATCATCGCGCTGTTTGGAGCGGCCGCGGTTGCCGGGTATACGGTAGCCATTCGCATCGTGATCTTCTACACGCTTCCGCTGTGGGGGCTCAGCAATGCAGCGGCAACACTGGTCGGTCAAAACCTGGGAGCCGCTCGTCCGGATCGCGCGGAGCAGGCTGTGTGGCGCACAGGGATCTACAGCATGACGATCCTTGCAGTGATGGCGGTGTTTCTGTTTGCGTTTGCTACGCCCATTGTGCGCATCTTCGTCAGCGATGCACAGGTGGTGGCGATTGCGGCACTGGCGCTGCGCACATTCAGCTGCGGCAACATCGCCTATGCATGGGTGATGGTGATGCTGCAGGCCTTCAACGGATCGGGCGACACCGTCACGCCGACGTTCGTGAACTTTTTCGGCTTCTGGGTGCTCGAGTTGCCGCTGGCCTGGTGGCTGGCGGTCGGATTACACATGCGTCAGCAGGGAGCGTTTCTCGCTGTCGTCATCGCGGAGTGTGCGATCGCGCTCGCATCGCTGCTTCTCTTCCGCGGCGGCCGCTGGAAGTCGATGCGCGTCTGAACCCTGTCCAGCACTGAAAAATCAGGACTTCTACATGGTGACGTGTGTGCGCTGTGAGACGCATCGTTACTGAAGAGACCCCCGTGTGCCAGCGGTCACATACAGAGGCACCTTTCCGGGACGAGGATGAACATCCGGAAAGGAGGGCAGATATGCCGAATCGAATCCACGTCGCATTCGTGGCGGGGCTACTGGCTACCGCCGCATTCGGAATCGCCCAAACGACGCCACAAATCAAAAATGTGCCGGTGCAACACACTTCGCCGGCATCCGGAAAAATAATGTACGACTCATACTGCGCGGTTTGCCACGGAGTGGATGGCCGAGGGAACGGCCCGGCGGCTCCTGCTTTGAAAGAGCCTGCCACCGACCTAACCCTGATGGCGAAGCAAAACGGGGGCAGGTTCCCCGACGCCCACATCTATGCCGTGCTGCAGTTCGGAACCGAAACGAGCGCTCACGGTTCGAAAGATATGCCGGTGTGGGGTCCCGCGTTGCGGTCGCTCGATCGGGGCAGTCCGACAACTGAGATGGTGCAGCACCAGAGGATCGTAAATCTTACGAACTACCTCAGGACGCTTCAGGAGTAGTACTGTTTTCCGGCATCCATAAACGCAAAATCCCTGCCGCATCAGCGGCAGGGATTTTGTCTGTCTGACGAGTCGAACGCCGGAGTCTTACTTGACCTTGATGATGATGATCACCAGCGTGAAGAGCGCAAGAGATTCCATGAACGCCAGACCGAGCATCAGCAGGGTCAGAATGCCAGCGCGGGCTCCGGGATTGCGAGCCAGAGCTTCCGTGGCCGAGGCGGTGGCGCGGCCTTGTCCGAGGCCGCAAAGGCCCGAGGCGAGCGCCATGCCGATGCCGGCGCCGATAGGAACCCAGCTGGGGACGGCGGTGCCGTTACCCGTGGCTTGCGCGAATGCCGGCGACGCCATAAGCAGCGCGGCCAGCGTCATGAACAGATATTGCAGCTTACGCATAGTTTCTCCAGCTTCCTGAAAATTGCCGCCAGTGGGTGGTTGAGGCTCACCGTGCTGGCCCCCTCACGCTAAACGGCGGGTTCCCGGCCGAAGTGGAAGCAGTGCTCCGGCGGGTAAACTTGCTAATGGTGCTCCGGATGCGCCGTCGCCTCCGAGAGGTAAATCATGTTGAGCAGCATGAAAATGTACGCCTGAATGATGGCCACGAACGCGTGCAGCCCCAGCCCGACGATCGGGATCGCCAGCGGAAGACCCGAGAAGAAGATCAGCGTGATCAGGTCGCTCGCGTACATGTTGGCGTACAGACGGATCGTAAGCGACATGATGCGGGCGAGGTGCGAAACGATTTCGATGGGGAAGAGCAGAAACGAGAGCCACCAGACCGGGCCCATAAAGTGCTTGACATAGCCGATTGGGCCTTGAGCCCTGAGGCCGTTCGCGTTGTAGTAGACGAACGCGCAGACCGCGAGTCCGAGCGGCACGACTGGGTTCGCGGTCGGGGTTTCGAGACCCGGCAATAGCCCCATCAAATTGCCGAGCAGGATAAATAACAGCATGCAGGTCAGCACCGGCAGGAAGGGGCTTTCCGCATGCCCGGTCACCTGTTCGGCCTGGTTATCCACGAACTCGTGGGCCATCTCGGCCAGATGCTGTGCGGCGTTCGGCTTCTCCACGCTGAGGCTGGCGCGCACGATCAGGAAAAAGATGATCAGGGCGAAGAAGACCAGCAACTCCTCCGTCAGCGTGTTGCCGATGGGGTGCCTGGGATAGGTGGGCTCGATGTGAACAGCGCGCATCAACGCGTCGACGGGAGCAGCGAACCAGTGATTGAGCAGTCGTGTAAGGAAGTTGATCCAAACCAGCATGCGTTTTTCCGGAAATACGTACTAGAGAGGCTAACCGCGGATGAGCCGAAGAGCTTCGAAAGAGAGCGCAATCACCGCCAGCCCAATCCCCGCTATCAGCGCGTAAACAGTGCCGTGTAAACACCTTAGACTAACATACAGGATTGCCCCGACGGCCCCCAGTCGCACAAAAAACATGCCGAGAGTGCGACCCATCGGCCGGGGCCGCTCCTGGTTGTCGAGCCGGGCGAAAATAGCCAGGCTGAGACTCCGCCACTCGAGGATTCCGGTGTAAGAAATAGCCGCCCCGGCCAGTGCCAGCAGGCCCGATTGCCACCCTCGGGCAGCCGTAAACAGCAGAGCGAGCAGGATTCCTAGGATCAGCACCAGCCGCAGCGCCCGGCGCAGCATTGCTTGTAATTCGGCGTCTGTCATGTTGCCGAGTGAGCCGGTTTCCGTCACTGCATGTCCTTCTCGTTCTGCTGCACGATATGGAAGACCTCGATGAATCCAGCGACGCAACCCAGCAGGATTCCGGGGATGTAGATCCAGTTCTGGTGCAGCCACCGGTCGAGCAGGTATCCAAGCAGCCAGCCCACCACTACCGCGGTGGGCAGCACGAAGGCGATCTGCATCAGGCGCTCGGCTTTTACCAGGCCGCCGAGGGCTCCGGACGATCCCTTAGGGGTATTTTGCTTTGGATTGGGAGCCGATTCGGGCATAAGGGCGGGCCGTGTCCCGGTTCGGTTATACACCACTGCGGCCTCGTTCCGGAGGCTCGCCTGCCGCCGGGGTCGAGGGCGCCATTCGCCCGTCGGCGTATCATCGATTTCTGCTCAGCGGACCTGAACGACGACCGCCGGTGTAGCGCAGTTGCTTCCAGACCATTCTCGACGCCCGCTTCGGAGTGTCGCGGGGAGGAGACCATGTTTCGCGCAGTTCTTTTTAGCTTTCTGCTGAGCGTACCTATGTGGGCCCAGAGCCACGAGGTCGATGTCGCGCCATCCGCAGCGTGGGTCGATACCGGCGTGGATGTCGCAGCGGGGGACACCCTGCAGATCAGTGCGACCGGCCAACTGCAGTACGTGAATGCGCCTCAGCCCAACGGGCCCGCCGGCCTCTCCCGCGCCTTCACTGATCTGGTTCGGGTCCTGCAACTGAATGACGCCGGGCGCGGCGCCCTGATTGGCCGGATCGGCTCCAACGCTGCGGCCCGACCGTTCCTGATCGGCGACCAATGGGGCGGCAAGGCGCCGATAGGCGGACGGCTCTTCCTGGCGATTAACCAGTCCGCCTTCGATCAGGCGACGGGCATCTATCATGTGACCATTGCGCACACCGCGCCGGAGAAGAAGGCGGCCCCGGCCAATGTTCAGGTGCCGGAATTCCCGCACACCCTGCTCGATTCCATCCCGCGTCGCGTCAGCGATCCGAATGGCGCGCCAGGCGATCGCGTCAACTTCATCATCGTCGGATCGCAGGAGCAGATGCAGGCCGCCTTCAAGGCCGCCGGCTGGGTTGTCGTCGACAAGACGAACCAGGACGCCGTCGTGAGCGGTATCTTTGCCAGCTTTTCGAAGCAGGCGTATGTGACCCTGCCCATGAGCGAGTTGCGCCTCTTCGGGCGCTCTCAGGACTTCGGCTATGCGCAGGCGGATCCACTGCGTGTAGTGGCATCCCGTCATCATTTTCGCATCTGGAAGGCGCCCGACACCCTCCAGGGGGTGACGGTTTGGGCCGGAGCCGGTACGCACGATATCGGATTCGATCGCGACCAGCGCAACAACGGCGTCACGCACAAGATCGATCCCAACGTCGACGGAGAGCGCGACTACATCGCCGACAGCCTGATGCAGACCGGCATGGTCGTGAAGGCGTTCTACATGACACCCACCGATCCGGTGCGCGAAGCGCGAACAGCCACCGGCACGACGTTTACCTCCGACGGCCGCACGCTGATCATCTACCTCGCGCCTGCCGCTGGCGAGTCGGCATCGTCGCCCAGCGCTCCAACGCACTGAGGCGGCCATCGGCGGCTTCGGGCCTCGGGTCCTCGTGCGGCACCACTTATACTCGAACGAGACCTATCGACTGGGGCGATGCCGTGTTTGAGAGCGAGTTCGAGCGCAACCTGTATGCACTCCGCCAGGAAAAGCTGAAGCAAATTGCCGCGCTGGGGCAGCAGGCGTATCCGAATGCGTTCGGCGCGACGCACACGCTGGGGCAGATTCGCGCCGAGCACGACGCCGCGACCGGCGAGCAACTCGAGGCACAACGGATCGAAGTGGCCGTCGCAGGCCGCATCATGGCCATCCGCCAGCAAGGCAAGGCTGGATTCGCGACGCTGCAGCAGGAAGGTGCGCGCCTGCAGATCTATGTCCGCAAGGATGCGGTTGGGGATCAGGCGTTTGAGCTATACAAACTGCTCGACCTGGGCGATCACATCGGCGTGACGGGCTATCTGTTCCGCACGCGCACCAACGAACTGACCATTCATGTCGAGACCATCACGTTCCTCGCCAAGGCCCTGCTCGCATTACCGGAGAAGTATCACGGCCTGGCTGATGTGGAACTGCGCTACCGCCAGCGCTACGTCGATCTCTTCATGAATGGCGCGCTGAACGAAGCGCAATCAGAACAAGCTACCGAGGAGCAGAAAGCCGAAGAGATCCACGTCCGTGAGGTGTTCGTAAAGCGTGCACAGGTGCTGCGGGCCATGCGGAAGTTCTTCGATGAACGCGGCTATATCGAGGTGGAGACGCCGATGATGCAGCCCATCGCCGGCGGCGCGGCGGCGCGGCCGTTCATCACCCACCACAACACGCTGGACATGGACCTGTTCCTGCGCATCGCGCCGGAGCTGTACCTCAAGCGGCTCGTCGTCGGCGGCTTCGATCGCGTCTACGAGATCAACCGCAACTTCCGCAATGAGGGCATCTCGACCCAGCACAATCCCGAGTTCACGATGCTCGAGTTCTATCAGGCGTACGCGAACTACCACGACCTGATGAACCTGACGGAAGAACTGGTGAAATTCGTGGCGCAGGAGGTCAACGGCTCGTTGATCACACACTTCAATGGCGTGCAGATCGATCTGGGCAAGTGGCGGCGTTACACGATGCGTGAAGCGATCATCGCCTTCTGGCCGGAGGGCGCAGGCGCCACGCCCAGCATGGCCGACTTCGACACCGATGCTGATCTGCTGAAGCTGGTCGAGCGGTTACGTGGCGCGAAGGTCTTCGTTGACGTAAAGCTGGGCGAACCGCGCGGCGTGACGATCGCAGGCATTTTTGAAGCTGTCGCCGAGGAGCACCTGATCCAGCCGACGATCATCTACGAATTTCCTCTCGCAGTGTCGCCCCTGTCGAAGCAAAAACGCGACGAACCCGACTGGGTCGAGCGATTCGAGTTCTACATTGGCGGCTTCGAACTGGGGAATGCTTTCAGCGAACTGAACGATCCCGAGGAGCAGCGCCGCCGCTTCGAGTTGCAGTTGGCCGAGCGTGCGCGGGGCGACGAAGAGGCTCATCAGATGGACCTCGACTACGTCCGTGCCCTGGCTTACGGCCTGCCCCCGACCGGCGGCGAGGGAATCGGCATCGACCGGCTGACCATGATCCTGACCGGCGCGCGATCTATCCGCGACGTGATTCTTTTCCCGCTCCTGAAACCGGAGCCGAAGCAGGGCACAGATGCCTGAGGAACATGCTCGCCTGCGGCCGGAGGACACCTCGGTCACCCGGTACCTGCAGTTCGGTACCGACCTCGAATTGCGCAGGCGTTTCCAGCTCACCGATGAGCCGGTGCGGTCGAACCTGCGCGCCGGGCTGCTGCTCGAGTATCTCGACAAGCTGGCCGAGGACACCGCTCTGGGCTACGTGCGGCAGTGGTATCCCGAAGCGCGCGTTGTCACGGCGGCCATGGACTCCATGCGGGTTCGAGCCATTCCAGACGAAACCAGGGATATGTTCCTGCACGCTCGGGTGAACCTGGTCGGTCGCACCTCGATGGAGGTCGGCGTCCGCATCGAGCAGCCCGACTGCACGGCTCCGCACATCGCCTCCTGCTACTTCACCATGGTCGGCCGTATGCGCAACGATGCAGGGCAGGAGCAGAGCGCGCCGCTGCCTCCGCTGGACCTGCGAAGCGCGCTGGATCAGGAGCGCGCCGTCCACGCACAGGCGCGGCGAGAGCAGTACCGCGAGCATCTGAACCTCGCCGACGAACCGCCTTCTCGCGAGGAGTACAACCTGCTGCGCGAGCTGCATGCCGCCCAGGAACAGCCTGGATTTACAGGCGTGCTCGCCGGAAAGCTGGTGGCGGAAGGCTGGGAGAGGACCTATCCCGAGCAGGAGAACGTGCCGCAGACGATCTTTGGCGGCTACGTCGCCCATAGAGCTCTGATGTACGCCCACATCTGCTCGGAGATGGTGGCCAGCGACCGCGCGTTACTCGTCTCGGTGGACCGCATCAACTTCTATCATCCGGTGCGGATGGGCGATAAGCTGCACTTCGTCAGCCGTGTCACCTACACTGGGCAAACCTCGATCGCCGTCGAAACCGCTATTACCCGCATCAGCCGCGACCGCACCAGCACGGCGCTGAGCAACGTCTGCTCATTCACCTTTGCCAACGTGGATGCCGAGCTGCGGCGGCTGCCTGTTCCGCAGATCTATCCGACCACCTATGCCGAGGACGCGCGGTATCTCGCGGCGCACCGCAGGCGGATGGCTTTTCTTGCGACCAGAGAACTGAGCGACTCTGCAGGTTAGCGGCTGACTCGAGCTTCGCGGGCGATACGGGACCGAACGAACTCTACGGCCTCTTCGGTCAAATAGCTCGGCGGCGCGACCCTGAATTGCGGAGTGTCTGCGGGAATTGTGAGGGCCGACGCGCCGCTGTTCCCGCAGAGGAGCACCGCGTCGGCGCGGGATAAATAGCGGCGGGCGGAATCCTTCCAGTCGCCGACACTCGGGTCGACGACCACCAGGTAGAGATCGGGGTTCAGGAATTCGAGAACGCTGTTTGATTCGAGAACGGCGTTCTCGGACGTAGCAAGTTCCTGCCGAATGCGCGGCATGGATTCAGCAAGCATGC